>JACCSI010000526.1 GCA_013813075.1 Acidobacteriota bacterium
CCCCTGGACTTGCGGCGCTGAGGATCAGCAAAGCGGTTTACTTCTGGCATCCACTCATCTAAATTGGTAGATATGAAGGACGCCTCCGCGCTCTTTCGCCTCCTAGGCGACGAAGCGCGCCTTCGGCTCCTGCGCGTATTGGCGCAGGACCGATTCAATGTCACCGAGCTCACGGGCGTTCTCGGGCTGGCACAGTCCGGCGTGTCTCGCCATCTGGGCCTTCTCAAGGACGCTGGCCTGGTCCTCGAGGAGCGCGATGGCGCCTTTTCCTACTACCGCCTGGCTGCGGCGATTCGTGACAGTGGCCACGGGGCCCTGTGGCCCCTGTTGGAAACGCAGTTCACCTCGGCGCACGATGCACCAGTGACAAGGGCGGACGATGCGAGGCTGCAGGAAGTGTTGCGGGTGCGGCGCGAGAACTTCGATCAGCATGCCGGCCCCGACACCCGCGATGGCCGCCAGCTGGTGCCAGGCCGCAGTTGGGCGGCCTGGGCACGCGCGTTAGGGCACCTGTTGCCGCCAGCGGAGGTCGTGGACATCGGGTGCGGCGAGGGCTACCTGACGATCGAAGTGGCCCGCTGGGCCAGCCGGGTCGTGGCTGTCGATCGGTCGGCGGCAGTCCTGGGGCGTGCGAAGGCCCTCGCGGGGCGGCGGCGCGCGTCGAACATCACGTTCAAGCGCGGTGAATTGGAGAGGTTGCCCCTCGAGCCCGGCTCGATGGACATTGCCTTGCTCTGCCAGGCATTGCACCACTCCGCCCACCCGGCTCTGGCGCTGACCGAAGCGGTGCGGGTGCTGAGGCCAGGTGGGAAGGTGCTGGTGCTCGACCTGCGCGAGCACGGTGAGACATGGGTCCGCGAAAAAGTCGGCGACCGGCAGTTGGGATTTTCTGACGACGAACTCGCAGGCCTGCTCACTGGAGCCGGCCTGGCCGATGTGAAAGTCAATGTGGGGTCACGCGGCATCGGTGATCCGTTTACTGTGCTTATCGCCAGCGGCACACGCCCAAAAGGTCGAAGGGTATGACTATCGATACGGCGTCTCTGCTCCATCAACTGCTCGCCCAGCGCATCCTCGTCCTCGACGGGGCCATGGGCACCATGATTCAGCGCCTCAAGCTTACCGACGAGCAGTTTCGTGGCGATCGTTTCCGGAACCACCCGAACGATCTCAAGGGCAACAGCGATCTGCTGGTCTTGACGCGGCCCGACAATATTGCCGGCATTCACTGGCACTACCTCGAGGCTGGGGCCGACATCATCGAGACCAACACCTTTACGGCGACCTCGATTTCGCAGGCTGATTACGACCTGGCGTCGATTGCGTACGAACTGAATGTGCAGGGCGCCACCATCGCGCGTCGCGTCGCCGATGAGTGGACCGCGCGCACTCCCGATCGGCCGCGCTTCGTCGCCGGATCGATGGGTCCAACCAACCGCACCTTGTCGATTTCGCCAGACGTGAATAGCGCCTCGTTCCGCGCCACCACGTTTGACGCGCTGCGCGGCGCGTATGCCGAGCAGGCGCTGGGGTTGATCGACGGCGGCGCGCACATCCTGCTGCTCGAAACGATTTTCGACACGCTCAACGCCAAGGCGGCCCTGGTCGGCATCGAAGACGCCTTCGACCAGCGCGGCGTCCGGCTGCCGTTACTCATCTCGGTGACGATCACCGACCGCAGCGGGCGCACACTATCGGGTCAGACGCTCGACGCGTTCTACGTCTCGATGGAGCACGCCAAGCCCTTGAGCCTTGGGCTCAATTGCGCCCTGGGGGCTCGGGAAATCCGTCCGTATCTTGCGGAGCTCGCGCGGATTGCGACCTGCTACGTCAGCTGTTATCCGAATGCCGGCTTGCCAAACGCCTTCGGGCAGTACGACGAACTACCCGACGAAACCGCCACGCTGCTGGGCGAGTTTGCCACCAGCGGCTTCGTCAATCTCATCGGCGGCTGTTGCGGCACCACGCCCGATCACATTCGAGCGGTGGCGGCGGCGGTGGCGGGTGTCGCGCCGCGGCCTCGGCCGTCGGACGCGGACACACCATTCCACGGACTGTCGCGCTACTCCGGGCTCGAAGCGCTCGTTCTGAATCGGGACAGCAACTTCCAGATGATTGGCGAGCGCACCAACGTCACCGGCTCGAAGCGGTTTTCGAGGTTGGTGCTTGCCGCGGACTGGTCAGGCGCCTCGGACGTTGCCCTCGATCAGGTCCGCGGCGGCGCCAACATCCTCGACGTCAACATGGACGAAGGCATGCTCGACTCGGAAGCGGCGATGACCGAGTTCCTGCACTACATCGCCACTGAGCCGGAGATCGCCCGTATTCCGGTGATGATCGACAGCTCGAAGTGGTCGGTCATCGAGGCCGGTCTCAGATGCGTCCAGGGCAAGGCCATCGTCAACTCGATCAGCCTCAAGGAGGGCGAAGCCGACTTCCTCGCCAAGGCCCGCACGGTGCGCCGGTACGGCGCGGCGATGGTCGTGATGGCCTTTGACGAGCAGGGGCAGGCGGATACCGTTGCTCGCAAAGTCGAGATTTGCCAACGTGCCTATCGGCTGCTCACCGAGCAGGCGGCCGTGGATCCGTCCGACATCATCTTCGACCCGAACGTGTTGGCCATTGCCACCGGGCTCGACGAGCACAATGAGTATGGCAAGAACTTCATTGACGCGGCGCGCCTGATCAAAGAGAAGTGCCCGGGCGTCAAGATTAGCGGGGGCATCAGCAACCTGTCGTTCTCGTTCCGCGGCAACGACGTGGTGCGCGAAGCGATTCACTCGGCGTTCCTGTTCCACGCCATCAAAGCCGGCCTCGATATGGGTATCGTCAATGCCGGGCAATTGGTGGTGTACGAGGACATTCCCGCCGACCTGCTCGAGCACGTGGAAGACATCATCTTCAATCGCCGGGCTGACGCCACCGAGCGCATGGTGACGTTTGCCGAGCAAGTGAAGGGCTCGGGCACCAAGCGCGCGCACGACCTCGCCTGGCGCGAGGCGACGGTGGAAAAGCGCCTGGCTCACGCCCTGGTGCACGGCGAGGTCGATTTCATCGAGCTCGACACCGAAGAAGCGCGCCTCAAATACGGCCGCCCGCTGACGATTATCGAAGGACCGCTGATGGACGGCATGAAGATCGTCGGCGAGCTGTTTGGCGCCGGCAAGATGTTTCTGCCGCAGGTGGTGAAGAGCGCCCGCGCCATGAAGCGCGCGGTCGCCTGGCTCGAGCCGTTCATGGCAGCCGAGAAGGCCGAGGCGGGTGCCAACGCGCAGGCACAGGGCAAGATTCTGATGGCGACGGTCAAGGGTGACGTCCACGACATCGGGAAGAACATCGTCGGCGTCGTGCTCGGCTGCAACAGCTACGAAGTCATCGACCTCGGCGTGATGGTCTCCGCCGATCGGATCCTGCAGGAGGCGCTCGACCGCAAGGTCGACATGATCGAGTTGAGCGGGCTGATTACCCCGTCACTCGACGAGATGGTCTACGTCGCGCAGGAAATGCAGCGGCGCAAGATCACGCTGCCGTTGCTGATTGGCGGCGCGACGACCAGCCGGCAACACACCGCGGTCAAGATTGCGCCGGAGTTCGCCGAGGCGGTGGTGCACGTCGCCGATGCCTCACGTGTGGTCGACGTCGTGTCGAGCCTGATGAGCCGAGACAACCGGCCGGCGTTCGAGCGCGCCAACCGTGACCAGCAGGCGACGCTGCGCGAGCAGTACGGCAACAGGCAGCAGCGCCCGACGCTGTCGTATGCCCAGGCGTGGAAGAACCGCTTGACGCTCAATTTCGAACCCGCCGTCCCGGCCTTTACCGGCCCACGCAGTGTCGACGTCGACATCGCGGAGCTGGTGCCCTATATCGACTGGACCTTCTTCTTTACCGCATGGGAATTGAAGGGGCGCTTCCCCGCCATCCTGGACCATCCCGCCCACGGCAAGGCAGCGCGCGACCTGTATGAACAGGCACAGAAGCTCCTGAATCGCATCGTCAGCGGCAAGCTGCTGCGCGCTCGAGGCGTCTACGGCTTCTGGGCGGCGAACAGCGACGGCGACGACATCGTCGTATATGACGCGGGACGGGAGGTGACGCGGTTTCCGATGTTGCGCCAACAGGAAGTCATCGCCGACGACAAACCCAACCGCTCGCTGGCGGACTTCGTGGCCCCGCTCGGGGGCGGCGTCACCGACTACATCGGCGCCTTTGCGGTAACGGCGGGTCATGGCGTGGACGAACTGGTGCGTCGGTTCGAGGCCGAACAC
>JACCSI010000055.1 GCA_013813075.1 Acidobacteriota bacterium
GCCTCATCAGGGGCGACGTCGTCCTCAGCCCCGAGAACCAACGCAGATGACGGCTCGTCGGTCTGCTCGACTGCGGGGGCCGTCGGCGGCCTCATCGTCTTAATCAGTCGTGGCGGCGGCAACACCGGCGCAGCAGGCTTGGCGGGTTCGGCCGTCACGCCTGCCTTCTTGAGCGTGGGCGCGCCACTCTTTTTGTTGACTGGCTTGACGGCGCTCTCGGAGAACACATCGCCCTTCGGCAATTCGATGCCGCGCTGTCGTGAGAGGCGGTCGACAAACTGTCGCGCCACGATCTCTTCGAGCGTGCTTGAAGCGCTCTTCAGCTCGATGCCGTGATTCTGCTTCAGTAGCTGCAGCACTTCCTGGCTGGTCGTGTTCAGCAGTTCAGCGACTTTATAGATCCGGACTGTAGACAAATCTGTCTTCCTCGTGGGCGATCGCTCTGAGCGTCGGGGCGTTGCGGCTCCCGGCTGTCGGCTTTCGGTATCTTCCGCCGGCGCATCCACCTCGTCGTCGGTTTGCACCGGCGTATCCGCGGCGTGCCTTCTGTAACTTCCGCGCCTGTCCTATTGCGACTTCTCGATGACGCGAGCTGCCACTGCCTTCACTTCTGGGTTTCTGTGATTTCTGTAGGCGTCCGCTCGGTGATGTCGGTGTCGTCCGATGTGGCGTCCGCCGACACCTGTTCGGCGTCGTCGGTGATGGCGCTCGAGGTCGCGTCTGCCGATGCCTGTTCGGTGCCTTCGGTGTCCGCGGTGAATGAGTCTTCCGTAGAGCCGTCAGTCGCCGGGGTCTCGTTCGCCGCGGTGTCATCCGGCGATGCGTCGTTTGACGATGCGTCGTTTGCCGAGGCCTCGGCGGTGTCTTCCAGGTCTCCTGTGGGCGTGTCGTCGTTCGACCCAAACGCGCCGAGCTGCGCTTCAACTTCCTTGCGTTTCTCTTCTTCGTTCTTGATGTCGATGCGCCAGCCGGTCAGCTTCGCCGCAAGCCGCACGTTCTGGCCCTTCTTGCCGATCGCCAGTGACAATTGCTTGTCCTCGACCACCACTTCCATCACGCGTTCCTGATCGTTGACGATGGTCACGCGCTGCACCTTGGCGGGCGAGAGCGCGTTGGTGACAAATGCCACCGCATCGTCCGACCACTCGACGATGTCAATTTTCTCGCCGCGCAGCTCGCGAATGATGGCCTGGACCCGCGTCCCCTTCATGCCGACGCACGCGCCGACCGGGTCGACATCCCGCTCGCGCGAATACACCGCGACCTTGGCGCGATCGCCAGCCTCGCGCACGGCACCGCGGATCATCACCGTGCCGTCGTAAATCTCCGGCACTTCCTGTTCGAACAACTTGATGAGCAGCGCCGGATCGGTGCGTGACAGCACGATTTGCGGGCCCTTGGCGCTCTTGCCGACGCTGCGGATGACCGCCCGCAGGCGATCGCCCTGCGTGTAGCTTTCGGCGCGCGACTGTTCCTTGCGTGGGAGAATCGCCTCGATCCGACCCACCTCGAGGATGATGTCGCCCTGCTCGAAGCGCTTGACGATGCCGTTCATAACTTCGCCGACGCGCTCGTTGTATTCCGCGAAAATGATCTCGCGCTCGGCCTCTCGCACCTTCTGAAAGATGACCTGTTTGGCAGTCTGCGCGGCAATCCGACCGAGCACGTCCGTACGCTTCGGAAATTCGATTTGGTAGCCGACTTCCACCTCCGCGTCTGCCCCGTACATTTCCTTGGCCTCCGAAATCGACACTTCGATGGCCGGGTTGGTGACATCGTCGACGATGGTCTTGACGGCGAAGAGTTCGATCTGACCGTTCTCCGGATTGAACTTGGCACGGAGGTCTTCGGTGCTCTTGTAGTACTTGCGCGAGGCGGTGAGGACGGCCTCTTCCATCGCCTGGATGACGACATCCGGCTCGATGCCCTTTTCTTTCGCGAGCGCTTCAATCGTCTGTTGTAGCGGGTTGCTGCTCGTCATGTCCTTCAGAACTCCACCTCTAGCCGCGCGCGCCTGATCAATGCGAGCTGCAGGCGAATCACCTTGCCGCCCTCATTTTCGAACAGGACGTCGCCGCCCTCCATGCCGCGGAGGCGTCCGGCAAACGCCGTCTGCCGGTTGACGGGCTCACGCATCACGATCTTCGCAAGCCTGCCAATGAACCGCGTGTAATCTTTCGCGTCGCGGAGCGGACGATCTAGCCCCGGCGACGAAACCTCGAGCGTGTAGCTGGCGGGCAGCAAGTCGTCAACATCGAGAATCGTGCTGAGTTCGTGCGCCACCCGTTCGCAGTCGGTGATGCTGACGCACTCTTCCGGCGTTGCCGCCGGACCTGGGCGGTCCAGAATCACCCGTAGGACGTCCTGTCCGCCTTCACGGCGCATGACGACGTCATCGATCTGTAATTCGTACGTTTCGGCCACGCGGGCCGCGATCTCGCGAATGCGCTCGAGTGGGGTCAACAGCCCCCCTTAAACACAAAAAGTGGGCAAAAGGCCCACTCTTGTTTCCCAGACTTCGACCGGACTCTACATCTTAACACGGCAGATCGCCCACGATATCTTGAGAGGAGGCCGCGAGACCGCGGACACCGCGCTGTCCCCGACGATCCCCCAAAGCAGGTGCTAGCGGGGCCGCGCGACGAGGTCGTAACCGGCTGCTCCGACGATTTCGACGTTGAGAAAGTCTCCCACCGCGACCAGGTCGGGGTCCACGTCGGTGAGGTATACCATCGCGTCGATGTCGGGAGCCTGGCCCTGCAGCCGACCGCGCAACACCAGCTCGTGCTCGCGAGACCGGCCGTCGACGACCAGACGCCCCCGCTCGCCAATTCGCGCCTTTTGTTGCCTTGTAACGATCTGTTTCTGGCGAGCCATCAGGCGGGACTGGCGCTTCTTCTTGACGCCCGTCGGGACGTCGTCGTTCAAGTCGAATGCGGTGGTGCCCTCTTCGTGCGAATAGGTAAACACGCCAACGTGGTCGAAGCCGGTGTTTTCGACGAATCCGACAAGTTGGTCGAAGTCCTGCTCGGTCTCTCCGGGAAAGCCGACGATAAAGGTGGTGCGCAGCGTGACGCCCGGCACCCGGTCACGAATCCTGCTCAACAGTGCTTCGTACCCCGCGCGCGTCCCGGGCCGCTTCATTCTCCGCAGGACGGCGTCCGCGGCGTGCTGCAGCGGCAGGTCGATGTATTTGCAGACCTTGTCGCACTCGGCCATGGCGTCAATCACATCGTCCGAGATCGTGGTCGGATAGAGGTAGAGCAGTCGAATCCACTCCAGGCCTTCAACGGCGTTCAGTTCGCGGAGCAGCTTGGGCAGCGCCCCACGCTCTTTGCGGTCGATCCCGAAGAAGGTGGTGTCCTGCGAGATCAGCAGCAGTTCCTTCACGCCGGTCGCCGCGAGCTGACGCGCTTCCTGCACGATCGATTCTGACGTGCGGCTGCGATAGCGTCCACGCATTTTCGGAATAATGCAGAACGCGCACTTGTAATCGCACCCTTCCGCAATCTTCAGATAGGCGTAGTGGCCGGGTGTGGCGAGTCGACGTGGTGTCTGGGCGTCATACAGATAATCCGGCAGATCGATACCGAAGCGCGGCGCCTGCCGGTGAAACGTGACCGGGGCGTTGCTGCCGTGAAGAAGTGAAGCCTGCGGTCCCGCGATGGCCTGGATGATCAGGGGGATTTCGCCGGTGCCCAGTAGCGCGTCGATTTCGGGAATCTCGTGCTTCAACTCGTCGCGATAGCGCTCGGCCATACACCCCGTGACGATCAGCCGCCGGCCCGGGACCTGCTTCTTGAGCTCCGCCATTTCGAGAATCGTGTCGATCGATTCCTGCTTGGCGCGATCGATAAACGCGCAGGTGTTGACCACCAACACGTCGGCGCCCTCGGCCTCGGACGTGATCTCGTGACCCGCCTGTTCGGCGAGGCCTAGCATCACCTCGGAATCGACAAGATTCTTGGGGCAACCGAGGGACACGAACCCGATTTTCATAGGGGCTGCAATCTCCCAGTGTACGCGATGCGGGTCTGGCCATGCCGCTGGCCGGCGTCTACGCAGGACTCACGCGGATTTCACGCCCGCACCGGGTCGTGGCCGCTAGGGGTAGAGACGGTACAGCATGCGCGGATATGGAATCGTCTCGCGCACGTGTTCGAGACCACAGATCCAGGTGACGCATCGCTCGATGCCCATGCCGAAACCACCGTGCGGGACGGAGCCGTAGCGGCGCAGATCGAGATACCACTCGAACGCCTCGGGCGGGAGTTGGTGTTCCTTGATTCGCTGCAGAAGCAGATCGTAGTCGTCGAGTCTCTGGCCGCCTCCGATGATTTCGCCGTAGCCTTCTGGGGCCAGGACGTCTACGCACAAGGCCCGATCCGGTTGATTCGGGTCCGGCTTCATGTAGAAGGCCTTGATCGCGGCGGGGTAGTGCGTGACGCAGACCGGTCGATCGAATTGCTGCGACAGCACCGTTTCGTCGGTGCCGCCAAGGTCGCCGCCCACTTGGAAGGGCACGCCTTTGTCGAGGAGGATTTTGGCGGCCTCGTCGTAATGAAGGCGCGGAAACGGTGTCGTCACGGTTTCGAGTTTTGAGGTGTCGCGCTCGAGCACCTTCAGTTCAGTGGCGCGCTTGTCGAGGACGCGCGCGACGACCGAACTGACGAGTCCTTCTGCGAGTGCAATCACGTCGTTCAAGTCCGCATACGCCATTTCCGGTTCGACCATCCAGAACTCGGTGAGGTGGCGACGTGTCTTGCTTTTCTCGGCCCGAAAGGTCGGACCAAACGCGTAGACGCGGCCGAGCGCCATGGCGTTGGCTTCGTTGTACAACTGCCCGCTCTGTGTCAGAAATGCAGTTTCGTCCTCGAAGTACTGCACCGGGAAGAGCGTCGTGGTGCCCTCGCACGCCGCGGGCGTGAAAATCGGGGTGTCGGCGAGGATGAAGCCCTGGTGGTTGAAGAAATCACGGACGGCGTTGATGATCTCGTGCCGCACCTTCAGGATGGCGGTCTGGCGTTCGGCGCGAATCCACAGATGACGGCGGTCGAGCAGATAGTCGACGCCATGCTCCTTGGGCGTAATCGGATAGTCGGTCGCGGTGGAGACGACTTCAAGGGCATGGGCCGTGAGTTCGTACCCGCCCTTGGCGCGCTGGTCCTCGCGCACAGTGCCGGTCACGATGATCGAGCTCTCCTGTGACAAGTGATCGGCCGCCTTGAAGGTTTCTTCGGGCACGTCGTTTTTGCCCATCACGACCTGCAGGAATCCGGTGCCGTCACGAACGACGAGAAAGTGAATTTTGCCGCTGGACCGGCGATTGTGAAGCCATCCTTTGATGGTAACGGTCTGGCCGACGAACTCGCCGATGCGATCGATATAGACGTGGGTCATTAGGGTGCCTGGGATCGCCTCGAGTGCCGTGGCGCCTTGGATGCCGATGTGCCGCCGATGTCCTTGGCGTGCCTGGACGGTCAGAAAGCCTGCGGGTTTTCGAAGCTCATGTCGAGCAGCCTCTCGAACCGTTTACGTGCCTTGTCGACCTGTTCCAGCACGGCCTTCGGTGTCGACGTGTTGGCAACCTCGAACATCCAGGGGCCGTCATAGCCGACTTTCTGTAACTC
>JACCSI010000539.1 GCA_013813075.1 Acidobacteriota bacterium
CCCCGGAGACCTTCAGCCGCGCCTCGAACAGCTGGCCGGACTGGCCCAGCCGATTGGTCGAGGTCTTGCCTGGCCCGTGTCGACCCGCCGCCGCACCGTGGACGCGATGCGCGCCACCTGGTGCAACGGCGCAGCCGGGCATCTGCACCTATGGCTGCTCGCGTCCGAGCTTCTGGACGATGATCGTTATCTGAAGTTGGCAGAAGGCGCGGCATGGACAAGCTATGAGGCGCCAAGCACGGGTGGCGATCTGTGTTGCGGTTCCGCTGGCAGAGCCTATGCCCTCCTGCGCTTCTTCAGACATACGGGTGACCAGATCTGGCTCGATCGCGCATATGTCCTGGCCGAGCATGCGGCGAAGGCAATCCGCACACGACAGCTGCGAAGGAACAGCCTCTACCGAGGCGAAGTAGGCGTCTGCCTGTTGGCGGCTGATCTCAACGATCCATACCAGGCCCGCATGCCCTTGTTCGAGCTCTGCTAGCCAGCCAGCTTCCGCGGAGTTCCATAACTTTGGCTAAGGCAGGCCGTCTCTCAAGGTGTGGCGATCAAGGCTGGCATCACCAATCGAGATCGGCCATTAACGCATGGTGATCGCTGTTGCGAGTGGTCCAGACCTGTGTACGCGACGTCACCCTGGCGAGCGGCGGGTCGACAAAAAGATAGTCAATGCGGCCACTCGCCGCGGTGTTGACATTGCGTTCGGCGCCCAAGTCGACAAGTCCCGCCTCGGTCAAGGCACGCACACCTGTCGTCTCGGGACCATCGTTGAAGTCACCGAGCACGAGCACGCCCTGTCCGACTGCGGGCCTCACCAGTGCCCGCAGCTCGGCCAAACCGGCCGCGCGGGACCGGGCGCCGACGTCGGCGTGGTGATTGAACAGGCGCAACGATCGACCGCCGGCACACACGGTGACCTCGAGCACGATGCGCGGCTCCCCTGCGCCTGGATTGTCGACCCGATGCCTGCGCACATCGACCAGGGGCCATCGTGACAGGACGGCCAGGCCGTAGTCTCCGCCGTCCCATTTGATCGAGGCGGCGAACACGTAATGAAAACCCAGGGCTGCCGCCAACACCACCGGTTGATCTCGTAAGCCGGTGCGGCGAACGCGCACGTCGACCTCTTGCAAAGCGACGATGTCTGTCTGCATCGCCTCGAGTTCTGCCGCAATCTCTTCCAGCGAAGCAGAGAGCGCCGCTTCGATGTTCCACGTGGTCACACGCAAGGCTTTCCCCAGCTTCATCGAGGTCACGTCACTTGTGCTGCAGCGACTCAGCGTCGAGTGGGTGAGCATGTCCGACTCTGGGGCAGTGCCCCTTGCGGGTCGTCTCGCTGCCTGCTCGTCGGCGACTGGGCTGCCAGTTGCCTGGCACGCGGCCGCGAGGCTGATGCACGCAATCAATAGCGCCTCACGTGCACGCCGCGAAGTCGGATGACCGGACCTTCCCGAAGAGATTGCCACGACGGCATGAGTGTCCTACGAAACGCCCACGACGCTACCTGCGAAACGTGGAACCATCATCGAGCTCTTTGAAATCGTAGCCATATCCGTCCCGAACTTCGTCCCCTCTGTGACAACCGGTGCACAATGGGCGTCACTATCGCGCCCTGAACGGAGATCGTCATGCCATCCGTGCTCCGCTACGCCGTTCGTCAGCTGGTCAAGTCGCCGGGGTTCACACTCGTCGCCATTTTCGGTCTCGCACTGGGGATCGGCGCCAACGTGGCGCTCTTCAGCGTGGTGCACTCGGTCCTCCTTCGGCCACTGCCCTATCACGAGCCGGACCGGCTGGTCAGGTTGAGCTCGACGAACGAGGAAAACGACCTGACGCGCGTCGGCTTCTCGTATCCACGCTTCCTCGAGGTGCAACAGCGTCAAGAGGTGTTCAGCGACCTCGCCCTGTCGGCTGGCAACGCGTTCACGTTGACCGGCCGCGGCGATCCCGAGCAGCTCATTGGACTGCATGCGTCAGCCGCCCTATTACCTGCACTCGGACTCGAGCCGCTCGTCGGACGCAACTTCTCGGCGGATGAAGATCGACCGGGCGGCCAGCCTGTCACGCTCATCAGTCACGCCATGTGGCAGCAGCGCTTCAACCGTGAGCCGTCGGTCTTGGGACAGGCGCTCACGCTCAACGGTGCGCCGTACACCATCATCGGCGTGTTGCCCGAGGCGGCGACGGCGTTCCCATTGAATCAGCTACAGATTTGGGTGCCCCGACCGGCGGAGGTGCCCTACGTCGTGCCCTCGCAATTGAACAACGGCGGCTACTTCTTCCAGGTCATCGGACGGCTACGGCCGGGCGTCTCGCTGCAGCAGGCGCGCGAGGCCATGAACGTCATCGCCGCCGGCTATCGGGCCGCCAACCCCGCACACGTCGATGCGCCGTCGCAAATCGAGGTCGTTCCGATGCTCGACGATGCCGTCGGCGCGCAGCGTGAGAGTTATCTGCTGCTCTTTGGCGCAGTTGGCTGCGTGCTGCTCATCGCCTGCGCCAACATCGCCAACCTGCTGCTCGCACGCTTTGCGGCCCGCCGGCGCGAGATCGCCGCGCGCTTCGCGCTCGGCGCGAGCCGAGGCGAGGTGGTGCGCCAACTCGTGACCGAAAGCATGCTCCTGGCCGTGCTCGGCGGCGCCGCCGGCCTGCTGCTGGCCGAGTGGGCCTTGAGTGCCTTGGTCACGTTCGGCGCGGATTTGATCCCGCGGGTGGCGGAAATCAGGATCGACCCGATCGCGTTGGGCTTTTCACTCCTCGCGACCCTCGTCACCGGTCTGGCGATCGGCCTGCTGCCCGCATTGCAGGCGTCGGGTGTGAACCCGTTGGAAACGCTGAAGGAATCGAGCCGCGGCTCAGTCGGAGCGGGCAGTCGTCTTCGCGCCAGCCTGCTGGTGGCGGAAGTGTCGCTGTCGCTGGTGCTGCTCATTGCTGCGGGTTTGCTGTTGAGCAGTTTCGCGCGGCTGCAGCGCGTGCAGCCAGGTTTCGAACCCGCCGGCATGTTCACCGCGCAGCTGGCGCTGCCGGCACAACGTTACCC
>JACCSI010000549.1 GCA_013813075.1 Acidobacteriota bacterium
CTGTTGGCGCCATTGCGCGGCAGTTGTTGAACAGCGTCGGTATCAAGGTCGTCAGCCACGTCACGGGTATTGGCGATGTGATCATGCCGCACGATCCGCCGATTTCGTTTGACGCGGTCGACGCGATCGCCGCCGATTCTGCGCTGCACTGCGCCGACGCCGACGCGGAGACGGCCATGGTGGCTGCCATTGATCGAGCGCGGGAGGTGGGCGACACGATGGGAGGCAGCTTCGAGGTGATTGCCCGCGGCGTGCCCCCCGGCCTCGGTTCTTACGTGCAATGGGACCGCAAGCTTGATGGACGGCTGGCGCAGGCCCTGATGTCGATCCAGGCGATCAAGTCGGTCGGCATTGGTCTCGGCGTCGATGCCGCCCGGCGTCCTGGGTCCCGCGTGCACGATGAGATCGTGGCGCGGACGGAAGGGGTCGACGGCGCGCTCGCGATCACGCGGCCGACCAATCGCGCGGGCGGTTTGGAGGGCGGCGTCACCAACGGCGAAGAGGTACGGGTGTCTGCCTTCATGAAGCCGATCTCCACGCTGATGAAACCGCTACGCTCGGTCGATCTGACGACCCTCCAAGAAGCGCCCGCGGCGATCGAGCGCAGCGACGTGTGCGCCGTGCCCGCGGCGGCAGTGGTCGGAGAGGCCGTCGTGTGCTTCGTGCTTGCGGATGCGTTGCTCGAACGATTCGGCGGCGATTCCATGCGGCAACTGCAGTCGCATTTTCGCGATACCAACGCCGAGATTGCGCGTCGCCTGACCCGCCGACCGGCGCCCGCCCCCATCTCCTGATGATTCGGCCCATCCTGAAGTACGGCGCCGCCGGACTGCATCACCCGGCGCGCGATGTGGAAGCAATCACCCCAGAGATTCTTGCGCTCATCGACGACATGGTGGCGACGATGTATGCCGCCCCCGGTATCGGCCTGGCAGCACCTCAGGTGGGCGTACCGCTGCGCGTCTTCGTCGTCGACCTGTCAGTGGGCAAGGACCCAGCCGCACAAATCACGATGATCAATCCCGTGTTCCTCGACCGCGAGGGCATGCAACTCGAAGAAGAAGGCTGTTTGAGCGTGCCGGGCTTCAACGCCACTGTGTCCCGTCCACAACGTGCCGTCGTCCGGGGCCTGGACCGGGAGGGATGCGAGCGTCAACGGGAGGGCACCGGGCTGCTCGCGCGCGCCTTCCAGCACGAGATGGATCATCTTGATGGGCGATTGTTCGTTGACCGGATCCGCGGCATCAAGCGCGACTTGATCGTGCGGAAGATCCGTAAGCTCGCGAAATCGGGCCAGTGGTAGGTCCTGTGTCCCCGGTGCGTCCTGTAGATGTGTGGTCGGCGGGTCGGCTGCGGATCGTGGTCTTTGGAACGCCGGCATTCGCGGTTCCGACGCTGACCCACTTGCTGGCCTCGCGCCACCGCGTCGTTGGCGTAGTCACGCAGCCTGATCGGGCGCGGGGCCGCGGACAGCGCGTCGCGCACGGGCCCGTGAAAACACTCGCCGCCGAGCGCGGCGTGCGGCTGTTGCAACCGGAGCGCCTGAAACGCGACCTGTTCGAGTCAACGTTTAGCGAGCTCGACGCCGATCTCGGGGTTGTCGCGGCGTACGGAAAAATTCTGCCGGATTGGCTCCTCCAGGCGCCTCGGCTCGGCATGATCAACGTCCACGCCTCGTTACTCCCGAAGTATCGCGGCGCGGCGCCGATCCATCGCGCCGTGATGACCGGCGACAGCGAAACGGGCGTGACGATCATGCGCGTTGTGTCTGCGCTCGATGCGGGTCCGATGATCGCCAAGGCGGCGCGGCCGATCGATCGCAACGAAGGCAGCGACGCGATCGAACGCGACCTTGCGGTCCTCGGCGCCGACTTGCTGATGAGCGTGCTCGACGAGGTGGCTGCGGGCCGCGCCGAGGGAGTTGCGCAAACCGACGCCGAGGCCACCTACGCCCCGCGCCTGACCAAGGAAGAAGGACGCCTCGACTTCTCACGGTCTGCCCTCGAGGTGCACAATCGGATTCGCGGTCTCCGGCCTTGGCCAATGGCCTACACGTTTCTTGCTGGCGCCCGCCTCGTTTTTCATGAGGCGCGCTCGTCCGAACGTGAGGCAGCCGGGCGCGAGCCTGGCACCTGCGTGGCGCTCGATGGCGCGGGCATCACCATTGCGTGCGGGGACGGGCGTGCGATTGAGGTGTTGCAGGTGCAGCCCGACGGCCGGCGCATGATGACGTCGCGCGACTTTCTGGCCGGGCACG
>JACCSI010000608.1 GCA_013813075.1 Acidobacteriota bacterium
CTATTTCGCCGTCGTAGTTTTCCGGGTCGGGTCATCGGAACGGAGGGCCTCATTTCACGCGTGGCGGATTAGAGGGGCAGGTCAACTGCCCTCTGGAAGGAGCCGTTGCGGCAGGCTCAACGATGACGCTGCGCGAGACCGGTCCTCGCAACTTCGAGTATCAGCACAAGACTCTGCGGAAGGTGAACTACAGCAGTCGTTTCAGCGTATCCGACGACGGTAAGACGCTGACCGAAGACGAGACCAGCGCCACTGGCGAAAAGCGGGTCATCGTCTACGAACGGCAGTAAACCCGCGGCACCTGGGCGCCGTAGCCCTTGCGCGCGGTGCGAGCAGCCTGTCGGTCATGACATTCAGCGAAGCCCAAAAGGCCATTTACATCGACTTCGAGTGCAGCGCGAAGGAGATCAAACGTCCCGCCATTCTCGGTGTGCTGCGTCCGAACCGCACCGTGACGCACTACGTCATCGATCCGGATCTCGCCGACGCGGCGCGAGCACATCCTGACTGCCAGGCGGCAACGCTGAGCGACGTGCTGACGCAGCTTGCTGACGAATGCCGGAAAGATGAGACGCGCCTGGTGTCGTGGAGCCGCTTTGAGATGGCCGTCATTCGCGCGGCGTCGCGGGTCGAGAATGCTGCAGCGGTGTTGGGCAAGGCGCACGTCAACGCGCTCGACGTCGTGCCGAAGTGGGCCGCCACCTATGGCGCCAAGACAGAAAAGAAAAAGTTCGAAGCGCGCAACCAGCTGCACCAGTTTTTCCCGATCGGCGGCTATCGGCCAGACTGGCGTTACGGTCGGGCCGCGCCGGCTTCCTGGATCCGCCACGTGCGCGCACAGATGGCCGCGCGTGACGGACGTTATCACGTGAATCGTGAGACCAGACGCGACTGGCATCTGCTGCTCACATACAACCGTCACGACTGCCTCGGAATGCGGCACCTGGTCTCCCGTGCCACTGCAGAGACCGAGAAGCGACGCGCGTATCTCGACGCCACTTATACGGTCCGCCATGCCGGACAGGTCGTCAGGTTCAAGATTGGCGCGCGCATGGTCGCACTTGATGCGCTGGTGGCGCGTCATGATGCGATGCGGTGGGCCCACATCACGGCATGGAACCCAGGGCTCGCGACGCTGTCAGCAACAGAAAATCGCCGGCGACTGAAAGCCCTCGATCACGTCGTGCGTGAACGAGGCTACACGACGCTGCCAGGGGACGGCCAGGACGACAAGAAGCAGTGGCCCGCTGAGGAATCGCTGTTTGTCATCGGCATGGCCCAGGAGGAGGCGCGGGGTCTGGCGCGTGACTTCGGCCAATGGGCGATCGTCACGGGTCAGCGCGATCAAGCCGCACGCCTGGTGTGGTGCCTGAATCAGGGCGCCGACCCACTCGCGGTCGGACCCACGAACGCGCCGCTTTGAACTGAGACGCTCAGCCTTCGACGTCGTCCAGAATCATCGCGCACTGCGCCGCGCTGGGCGTCCAGGTGTCGCCGCACCACAAACATTCGAAGGTCAGTGACTGCGCGCGCAGACCGTTCTGCCATTCGACAGACGTCCGCGCCTGGATCGTGGGATGGCCGGCCGGACACATTGTGTGCAACCGCAGCCGGCCCGACTCGTCTTCCGTTTGCTCGAACAGATCGTCGTCCATCTTCGCGCCCGTTCAGTTTCCTTCGTTCACGTCGCCGATTCGTAACAGTCGCACGGATGCCGGCCGGCGGCTGGCAGGCACCGTAACCGGCTCGAGGCGGATCACTCGGGCAGCCACCGCCATTGATGCAACCGCACCGAGAGCGGCCGCCGATCGCCTGCCGCGAGCACGCCGCCTGGCGCCGCCGCCTGGTCTGCCGTCAAGGCCAGTTGCGAAGTGCCTGGCGGTAGGCGGAGTGGTCCGACGCGGTGCCATTGTCGGCGGGCGTCAACTTCGATCGTCAAGTCTGGGTGACCTGGGGCCGCAATCCTGAGGCGACGCATCCCGTCGAATGCGTCGAGCTCCATTTCAAGCGTTCCGCCAGCTGCAGTCGCGGTCCTGTTCGCCAGGGTGATCGACGCGTGTTGTGGCATCCAGCGCCACGACGCGGCGCCTTGAATCTCGCGCGCGTAAAAGCCCGGGAGTTCGACGATGTACACCGATGGGGGCTGGGCGATCACTGCGAACGTTGTGGCATCCGCGTGATCCTGTAGAACGCGGGTCCCCTCAACGACACCACCGGCACGAATCCACATCCCGGCGCTGGAGGCATCCGCGACGAGCACGGTAAAGCCGAACAGGGCAAGCTTGGCGCCGAACTGCGGTTCACTGCAATCCTCAAACGGCCCAGCGGGGAACATTACCTCCGCGCGCATCAGCCAGCCCACACCGCCGGTCGTGCCTGGCGTCGGCGGTGTGCAATCGAACATGCGCACATTCGTCAGACCGGCAAGCGCGCGATGCGCCGATGTCGGGAGCGTGTCTCGCGCTGCGTGTGCGGGAAAATATTCGAAGGCCGCCAATGCGACGAGCACTGTGGCCAACGTCGTGCTCGCGCGTGACCTGCGGGCCAACAGGATCGCGACGCCTGCGCCTGCCAGTGTGGTGACCATGAGGCTCACGACGACGCCAAATCGCGCATAGGCGCGAAACATCGGCGCCAGGTGGAAGAGCAGTGCCGAGGGCATCGGGATCTGCAACGAACCGATGGTCGCCGTCGGCGGCAGCGAGCAGAGCAGCGCGACCGCCGCCGTGAGACACAGCGCCACTCTCGGAACCTCACGCCCGACACCACCGGTTGGACGGCTCAACATCCCAATCGCCGCCAGCGCGATAACTGATGCGCCGAGAGACACCTGCTGTTCCAGTAGTCCCTCACCAACACCGGCCGAACGCCAGTAGTCCAACGAAACGCTCCCCAGCCATGGATGCGCGGCGGGCGGGAGCAGATAGCTCCACCATCGGGCACTATGCGGCTCGACCGCGCCGGCTGGAAATGCAAAGGCTTCGGGATTGCGCAACACTTCAGGTGACCACCATGCCGTCACCGCGAAGGCGACAGCAGCGGCGCCCGCAAATGCGGCTGCGCACCACGCAAAGGCAGCCGGCCGTGAGCTGCGCGGCCGCGCCTGCGCGAACGCCAGCGCTGCGACGGGTGCCACCACCGCCGTCACGAACCCGAGATAGAGACTCGCCGCCGCCACCAACAGCAAGGCGAGACCGGTAACTGTCGCGCGCGTCGGCCCTGGTGCGTCGAGCGCACGCCACAACAGCAGAAAAAAGAGCGGAATCCACTGGATCTGCGCGATGTGCACGTGATACGCCGCCTGCGCCACATGAAATGGCGCCTGGGCAAACAGCATTGCCGCCACCGCGGCGCCTGCGCTTGATCCGATCACGTGATGGGCGTGCAGGTAGGCCAGCACCGCTGTCAACACAAATGACGCGAGAATCAGCGTGTTGTACGCCGTGACGCCGCCGGCAGCCTTCGCCAGCAGGATGCCAGGGCCATCGGTCGCAGGCTGAAAGTACGGCCGCGGTACGGTGCCGGCCTCGTACTGCTCCATCACGGTGAACGGATCGTGATGGCGGCCGACGAGCTCCGGACCGAAGACGTACGCCGCCGGCTCTCGCCACACCGGAAAGGCGACAGCGATCGTCCACAGGGTCGAGAACAGCGTCACGAGCGCGAGGCCGCGCCACTTGAAGCGATGTCCGGGCGGGTCGCTCACAGCGGGAGGGCAATTTTATCATGCGCTCCACATCGGCTCGTGCACTCTACGTGGGCAATGACCGACAGCGGCCGCGCGGTTCGCCTGGGCGATAATCGTACGCGGTAGGTGATGACGAGGTTTGACGCGGTTCTCCTGATTTCCTTCGGCGGCCCCCAGGGCATGGCCGATATTCGTCCCTTCCTGGCCAACGTTCTTCGCGGGCGTAATGTGCCGGCGTCACGTATTGACGACGTCGCGCATCACTACGAGCTGTTTGGTGGCGTCTCGCCCATCACGGAACTCACGCGGAAGCAGGCTGCCGGCTTGCAGCCGCGGCTGGCGGCGGCCGGTACGCCGCTGCCGGTGTATGTGGGCATGCGCAATTGGCATCCCTTTCTTGGGGACACACTGAAGGAGATGTCGCGCGCCGGCGTGCGTCGCGTGCTCGGCTTCGTCATGGCCGCGCAATCGAGTTACTCCAGCTGCCAGCAATATAAGGAGAACGTGCAGGATGCGCGTCAGGCGGTGCGCGACGCCGGCCTGGCAGACCTGGAGGTGACTTACGTGCAAGGGTGGCACACGCACGAGGGCTTCATTTCCGCCAATGGCGCCCATGTTCGAGAGGCGATCGCGAAGCTGCCGCCGCAATTGCAGGCGCGCGCGCGCGTGGTGTTCACCGCGCACAGCATTCCGACGCGGATGGCGGATCAATCGAAGTATCGCGAACAGCTGCTGGAGTCGGCGCGTGAAGTGGCGCGCCTCTCGGACGTCAGCGACTGGGCGCTCGTCTATCAAAGTCGCAGCGGGCGACCGCAGGACCCGTGGCTGGAGCCCGACGTCTGCGACTACCTGCGCGCGTCGCGCGCAGAGGGACTCGAGGCCGCGGTGTTGTGTCCGATCGGGTTCGTGTGCGACCACATCGAAGTGCTGTACGACCTGGATCGTGAGGCCGCCGACGTCGCGCGCGACATTGGCCTGGGGTTGACACGCGCAGATGCCGCCAACGACGACCCCCGGTTCCTCGACATGATGGCAGACATGGTCCTCTCTACCGTCCGCCGTTATTCCACCGGGCGGCCGTTGCCCATCATCCGTCCACAGACCTAGTCTCCACAAAAGCGACCGACCCCATTAAGCACTGACATCGCGGCATGCCGAGATGCGGGCCAGCGAGGGTCCATCAAGTTGGCAGGAGTCAGATCATCGTGGCGAAGGTCTGCGTATGCCGGTGAAGGTATCCGGGACGGAGTCAGTGAAGTGCTACGGTGGAGTACGCTTGCACGACGTGTTGGACGCGCCCGCCAGTTCCGCCCCCGAACTTCGCGTTGCGCCACGCTCCCACAGCAGCGCGCTCGTTACAACGGCGTGGTGGGCGTCTCCGCGGGTACGCATCGTCGCCCTGATGTCGCGGTGGCGGTCATTTACTGGGTCATCGCCGAACTGACCCTCCTGCCCGCCACGTCGGCCGGGCGCGTGACCCCGATGTGGCCCGCCGCCGGGGTGGCCGTGGCCGCGATGTTGCTGCGAGGGCGTGGCCTGATCCCCGGCATCGCGGCCGGAGCATTCATCACCACATCGCTGCACATGTCGATCCCCGCGGCGTTTGCGATCGCGCTGGGGATCGTGCTCGAGGCGTTGAATGATGTGCGGCTGCTGCAGCGATTCGAATTCGATGAGCGCCTGGAACGTGTTCGCGATCCGCTGATTTTATCGGCTGTCTCGCTGGTTGGCGCCGCTGTGGCCGGCGTGCTCGGCATGCTGGCGATCGTCGTCAATGGGACGGCCGCACCCGAGCCACTGGTGGCCTTCGTCTTGTGGTGGATGCGCGACTGGATCGGCGTGCAGCTCGTCGTCGCGCTGGTGGCGACGTGGGCCCGGTCGCGTCGCCTGGACTGGACATGGCCGCGCCTGGCCGAAGCCATTGCGCTGTTGTTCGTGCTGGCGCTCCTGAGTCAATTGATGTTCGGACTGTGGTCGATCTTCCCCGGACAGAACGTTCCGATGGCGTTTCTGCTTTTTCCTGTCGTCGGCTACACCGGTTTGCGGTTTGGACCGTCCGGGGCGGCGACCGTCGTTGCCATCGTCGCCGCATTTGCGCTGCCCATTGCGGCGCTCGGCCTCGGTCCGTTCGCGCAGTTTCCCATTGGTGTCACGCAGTTTCTGCTGCACACGTTCCTGCTGTTTGGATGGTTGAGCGGCCAGACGCTCGCGGCCCTGATGTCCGAGCGCGAAGAGGCCCTCCGGCGTCACATGGCGCTGGAAGAGCAGCTTCGCCATTCCCAGAAGATGGAGGCGGTGGGCCGACTCGTCGGCGGCATCGCGCACGACTTCAACAACTTGCTCACGGCCATCCTCGGCTACACCGAGATGGTGATGGTCAGCCTCGAACCGGGCGACCCGCGTCGGGGTGACACCGAAGAGATCGCGCGTGCGGCCATGCGCGCTGCCGATCTGACTCGTCAGATGCTGGCGTTCAGCCGCAAGCAGGTCCTGCAGCCCGAGGTCATCGATCTCAATGTCACGTTATCCAAGGTCGAGCCGATGCTGAGGCGGGTCATTGGCGAAGACATCGTCATGACCATCGCGGCGAAGGCGACCGCAGCGCTGGTCCGCGTCGATCCCGGTCAGATCGAGCAGGTGATCATGAATCTTGTCGTCAACGCGCGCGACGCGATGCCGCGGGGCGGACGACTCACCGTCGAAACCTCGGATGTCAGGCTCGACGCCAGCGCGCTGCCGCCGGACACCAAGCCCGGGATGTATGCCCTGCTGGCGGTGTCGGACACCGGCGTCGGCATGCCAGCCGACGTGCGCGCGCGTATTTTCGAGCCGTATTTCACGACCAAGGACATCGGCAAGGGCACTGGTCTGGGGCTGTCGACGGCGCACGGCATCATCCGGCAGAGTGACGGTCATATCCAGGTGTATAGCGAACCGGGGCTGGGCACCACGTTTCGAATTTACCTGCCCCGATCAGAGGCCGCCGCCACCGTGGAGGCGCCGGTCGACGAGAATATGCCGCGCGGCACTGAGCATATCCTGCTGGTCGAAGACGACCCGTCGGTGCGCCGGATGAGCCGCGAGATCCTCGAGCGTCTCGGCTACAGCATCACTGAAGCGGCATCGGGACGCGCCGGGCTGGCGCTCGGCAGCGACGACACCAGGCATTTTGATCTGGCGTTCTGTGATGTCATTCTTGGTGACATCAGTGGTCCCGCGGTCTACGAAGCGCTGCGCGCGCTGCGTCCATCGGTGCGGGTGCTCTACATGTCGGGCTACGTTGACGAAGCCATCGTCCGCACCGGCGTGCTCGACGAGGGGCATCCGTTCCTGCAGAAGCCCTTCACGCCGCGCGATCTTGCGGTCAAGCTTCGCGAAGTGCTGGACCGCAAGGAGGATGAGTAGGTGATCGGCAAGACCATCTCCCACTACCGCATCATTTCGCAGCTTGGCAGCGGCGGCATGGGGGTCGTGTACGAAGCGGAGGACACGCGACTGGGACGCCACGTGGCCCTGAAGCTACTGCCGCCGGAAGCGCGCCTGGTGCCCGAAGCCGTGGACCGCTTCCTGCGGGAAGCACGGATCATCTCGACGCTGTCGCATCCGCATATCTGCACCCTCCACGATGTCGGCGAGTTCGAAGGGCAGCAGTTCATGGTGATGGAATTGCTCGAAGGCGAGCCGCTCAAAGCACGGATTGCGCGCGGGCCGCTGGCGCTGGAGGATCTGCTCGATCTCGGCGCTCAGATTGCCGACGCGCTCGATGCCGCCCATAGCGCCGGCGTCGTGCACCGTGACCTGAAACCGGCGAATCTGTTTGTCAATCGGCGTGGCCAGGCCAAAGTGCTCGACTTCGGCGTCGCCAAGCTCGCGGAAAGCGGGCCGCAGGAGCATCCTGACCTCGCGCAGACGCTGATGGGCAGCGAGCTGACCACGGTGGGTTCGGCGATTGGCACCGTGGCGTATATGTCGCCGGAGCAGGCGCGCGGCCAGGACATCGACGCGCGCAGCGATCTGTTCTCGTTCGGCGAAGTTCTCTACGAGATGGCCACAGCAAAACAGGCGTTTCCGGGACCGACGCCCGCCGTCATTTTTGAAGGCATTCTCACAAAGCAGCCGCCTCCGCCCTCGCAGATGAACGCGAATATTCCGGAGGGCTTCGATCGCATCATCTTCAAAGCGCTCGAAAAGGATCGGGAGACGCGATACCAAACCGCCGCCGAGATGCGCGCCGACCTGAAGCGTCTGAAGCGGGATAGTGAAACCGGGAAGACGTTGTTGTCGGGTACGGCGGCTCCAACAGGCGCCGGTCGTCGTCGCCGTGCCCTTTTTCTAGGAGCGCCGTTGGTCACTGCTGCGGTGGTCGGCGGAGTTGTGCTGTGGCAGTCGCAGCGGACACCCGCGTTGACGGAGCGCGATACCGTCGTCCTGGCCGACTTCCGCAACCGCACCGGCGACACAATGTTCGACGACACGCTCAGTCAGGCGCTCGCGGTGCAGCTTCGGCAGTCTCCGTTCCTGAACTTGCTGCCCGATCAGCAAGTGGAGTCGACGCTGCGTCTCATGGGCCGGGAGCCAATGGGGCCGCTGACGCCCGAGATTGTGCGCGAGGTGTGCGTGCGCGCGGGCGCCAGGGCGATGCTTGCCGGCACCATCGCCGGTATCGGCAACAACTATCTGATTACGCTCAGCGCGC
>JACCSI010000636.1 GCA_013813075.1 Acidobacteriota bacterium
GATCAACGCCACGGCGACCGACGGCGAGGCGAACGACCCGGATCTATCGCCCATCCAGCTGAAGCAACCGGCGGTAACGTCGTCCTGGAGCAAGTACCGCGGGCCCGGCGACGTGACGTTCTCCAACGCGCGGCCGTCGGTCGGGACCGACGGCAAGGTGACCACGACGGCGACGTTCTCGCAGGCGGGCGAATACATCATCCGAGCCCAGGTCAACGACCGATCTGGCGAGGGCGGCGGAGGTTTTCAGTGCTGCTGGACCAACGCCCACGTGAAGGTGACCGTGACGCCAAGCGCAACGGCCAAGTAGAACCACGCGCCACGCGTCAGGTTCGCGCTCGAAGCGCAAGGTTCGGCGTCAGCGTCGATTAAGGCGGGGCCGTGGTCCCGCCTCTCTTTTCCGGGCCTAACGGCGTCGCGCCGCGAGGAGTCCTCGTCCCGCCGACCCCGCTATCCCAAAGGCGGGCGGTACAATCGTTCGCAGGTGTCGGTTCTCCTCCTGTCCACCTACGATCTCGGCAAGCAACCCTTCGGGCTGGCATCCCCGGCTGCGTGGCTGACGCGCGCCGGACTCGAGGTCACGATGCGTGACCTGTCGCGTGACCGGCTCGACCCCACCGAGGTCGAGCGTGCCTCTATCGTCGCGTTTTACCTGCCGATGCACACGGCCACGCGTGTAGCGCTGCCGGTACTGGACCGCATCCGGGCGCTCAATCCCACCGCGCAGCTCTGTGCGTACGGGCTGTACGCGCCACTGAGCGAGGCCCTGTTGAGGGAGCATGGCGTCTCATTCGTGTTCGGCCCGGAGGCGGAGCAGGCACTCGTGGCGCTGGCTGCGGGTGAGCCCTCCACGCTTCCTGGTTTGCCGCGGCTCGCATTCATGACTCCGGAACGGCGAGGTCTACCCGACCTCACCCGGTACGCGTCACTCAGGATGCCGGACGGCACCGACCGAGTCGTTGGCGCCACTGACGCCACCCGCGGCTGCAAGCATCGCTGCCGACATTGCCCCATCGTCCCCGTCTACGAGGGTCAATTTCGCGTGGTGGCCGTGGATGTGGTCCTGGCCGACATCGATCAGCAGGTGGTCGCGGGGGCGCAGCACATTTCCTTTGGCGACCCCGACTTCTTCAACGGACCGACGCATGCGCGCAAGGTGGTTGAGGCGCTGCACGCCCGCCACCCGTCCGTCACGTATGACGTCACGATCAAAGTGGAACACCTCCTGAAGCACCGCGACCTGCTGCCGCTGCTCGCGCGAACCGGGTGCGCCTTCATCACCAGTGCGGTCGAAGCCGTGGACGACGACGTACTCGCCAAGCTGGAGAAAGGCCATACGCGCGCGGATTTTGTCACTGCGGCAGCGCTTTGTCGTCACGCCGGCGTCCCGCTGTCACCAACCTTCGTGGCGTTCACCCCGTGGACGACGATCGAAGGTTATCGCGACTTGGTAGTTTCGGTCGCCGAGCTTGGTCTGGTCGAACACGTCGCGCCCGTGCAATGGGGACTTCGCCTGCTCGTCACTCACAACTCCCGTTTGCTGGAGCTCGACGACATCAGAACTCGTGTGCAGCCGTTCGATCGTGTGACGCTGACGTATCCCTGGGTGCACGACGACCCTCGTGTCGATGCAATGCAGGCTGATGTCATGCGTGCGGTGGGCGTGAGTGGGACGCGGCCACGCGCCGAGATCTTCGCGACGGTGTCGAAGCTGGCCGGAGTGGATTCGTCGCCATCAATCAACCGCGCCACGATCCCTTACCTCGATGAACCCTGGTACTGTTGAGCGGAACCGCATGCGGAGCAGGTAGCTCTGTTGTGAATCAAAGTCCAAGGTCCACAGTTCAAAGTTGAAACGCATCCTCTTCCTCGCCGCCACCACCGGCTATCAGACGCGCATGTTTGGCGAAGCGGCAGAGCGTCTCGGCGTGAAGCTGATGTTTGCGACGGATCGTTGCGATCAGCTGGACGACCCGTGGTCGGACGGCGCCATCTCAATACGGTTTCATCAGGAGTCCGCGACGCTCGAGGCCCTCTCGAGCGCTGCCGCACAATCGCACATCGACGGCATTCTGGCCGTCGGCGATCGGCCCACGGTGATCGCGGCATACGCCGCGCGACTGCTTGGTTTGCCCGGCCATCCGCCCGAGGGCGCGATCGCCGCGCGCGACAAGCGTCTCACCCGCGAGAGGTTGCTGGAAGCCGGCTTGCCGGTGCCCGAGTTTACCG
>JACCSI010000687.1 GCA_013813075.1 Acidobacteriota bacterium
GGGGGAATCGCACTCGCGCAGACGGCTGCGAAAAAGGGTGCGACCATCACGGCCAAGCCGTCAGTGGCGGCGCGAACAATTACGTACCCGCCGATTCCCAATCCCGGCTTCGCTCCTGGCCGACCGATTGACCAGGCACGGGCGGTCTACCAGTTTGCCGCCGAGCATCCCGAGATCCTGAAGTACGTGCCGTGCTACTGCGGCTGCGAATCGAGTGGGCACCCGCACAACGAGTCGTGCTTCGTGAAACGCCGCGATGCCAGCGGCAACGTGACCGAGTGGGACCCGCACGGCTATGGTTGAGCGGTCTGCATTGATGTCGCGCGTGACGCGATGCTGATGTTTCGTTCCGGCGCCGACCCGGTCGCCATCCGCGCCTCCATCGAGAAGAAGTGGACGCCGAAGTACAGCACTAAGACGCCGACGCCGAACCCGCCGCCCAAAAAGAAGTAATGGAACCGCGACGGGCCGGCGAGACGCGTTCTCAGGAGCGAGAAACGAGGTCTTGCGATCGAGCGATGCGATCTGCCGATCACGGGGCTGAACGACCCGAAGACACGCTGCTCGCGGATGCCGTCGCCCCGTGGCGTTTCTTCGACAGTCTTCCAGAGGGCATTGTGGTGGGGCTGCTTGGGCCTGAAGCCAAGTTGACGACCGTCAATGCCCACCTCAAACAGATGCTCGGATGTGCGGTTGACACACCAGACGATCGCGTCGACCCCTTCCATCCCGAGCGGTTCATCGATCAGCAGGCGAGAGCGGTGCTTTTCTCGCGGCTCCAGAACGATGGCGGCGTACGTAACTATCCGCTTCGTTTGCGCCGCAACGACGGTTCGCTGATTTGGGTTGAAGTCACCGCGACACGGTCCGGCGCGGTGATTCGCGATGTCACCGAGCGCAAGCACCACGAGGATCAGTCCCGCGGCCTTCATCACCAGCTGCTGCAGGCCGAGAAAATGGCCGCCCTTGGGCAGACCATTTCCGGCGTCGCCCACGAGCTCAATAACCCGCTGGCCACGATTCTGTCCTGGGCCGAGCGGCTGGCTGAAACGCCCGCGGACGACAAGTCGCGGCGCGGCCTCGAGGTCATTCTGAAAGAAGCCGAGCGCGCGGCCCGCATCGTGCGCAACCTGTTGACCTTCGCGCGCAAACGGCAAAGCACTCGCATGATGGTCGATGTCAACGACGTCGTTCGCGACACACTCGCGTTGCGGGCCTACGAACAGCGCGTCGCGAACATCGCCGTGGTGCAGACGCTCGCGGCCGGCATTCCGGAAGTCTTCGCCGACGCCCACCAGATCAAACAAGTTCTCCTCAACCTCGTCATCAACGCGGAGCAAGCGATGGTCTCCTCGCGCGGGCGTGGGACGCTGACCGTCCGCACGTGGCACGATGCCGACCGCGAGTCGGTGGTCCTCGAAGTGAATGACGATGGCCCCGGGATAGCGGAAGAATCGCAGGACCGGATCTTCGATCCGTTTTTCACCACCAAGGAAGTGGGGAAAGGCACCGGCCTGGGACTGAGCGTGGCGTATGCAATTTCACAGGAGCACGGCGGCCGGATCTGGGTCGCGTCCCAATCAGATGCCGGGGCATCCTTTTTCGTCGAGTTGCCCGTCGGAGGGCATCCGCTTCAGGCGCGGACGCCGGCTCCCGCCGCGGTGTCGCTCGAGACCTTCAAGGGCCTGCGTGTATTGGTCGTGGAGGACGAACCCGCGCTGGCCACGGCCGTCTCCGAAGCGCTCGCCGACGCCGGCTTCGTGGTCGATCGCGCCTGCGACGGCGAGGACGGACTCACGCGCCTCACCCAGGGCACCTACGATCTCATCATCTGCGACTTGAAGATGCCGCGGATCGACGGCATGCAGTTTTATCGGGCGATGGCGGCGGCAACGCCGGCACTCGCGCGACGTGTCATCTTTGTGACGGGTGCAGTGGCTGGCACTGACGCCGAGCGGTTCCTCGAAGAGACCGGCTGCCGGTGGCTCGCCAAACCGTTTCGGTTGGGCGAATTGCTGCGCGCCGCACGCGAGGCGCTGGCGTAGTCGACCACGACGCCACCCTGCGAGCGCCCGGCCGCGGCCGCCACGCGGGTATCCGATGTGTGCAAGTCAGCCTTGGCCATGCGCGGCTTCTGCGCGAAGGCCAGCACGGCGCCGCGAATCGATTGCATGGCGGCTGCTGGCGTCGCGTCTGTCCCCAGTGCGGAACGCAATCGACCTAACGCGCGGGCGTGCAGTTGCGATACGCGTGATTCGTTGACACCCAGCTCGGCCCCGATTTCCTTCATCGTCACGTCGCCGTAGTAATAGAGCGCGACGACGCGGCGCTCGCGCACCGGCAGGGTTTCGATCGCGCCGCGCACCCGGTTGCGCACTTCACTCTTCTCGTAAGCGAGGTCGGGACGCTCGGGCTCGGCCGGCACCAGCACCGCCGGCAGCTGCGACTCGTCGACGTTGTCGCCGCACGACAGCGGCGAGGTCGATTCGATGGTGTTGATGCGCACGATAGTCTTACCGAGGCGCTTCTCGTCGGCGCCTATCTCCTTGGCAAGGTCGGCAAGCGACGGCTCGTGGCCAAGCGTGATGCGCAGCTTCTCGCGTGCCGCCTCGAGTTCGCGCCGCACCCGGCGCACGCCGCGCGGCCACGCGTCTTTTCGCAGCGCGTCAATCATCGCGCCGCGAATGCGACGTTCGGCAAACGTTTCAAACTTGATGCCCCGCCCCTCGTCGAAACGCTCGGCCGCGTCGATCAGCCCAATCACACCGTCCTGCACAAGATCGCTCAAATCGATCGAGTGGGGCATGGTGGCAGCCATCCGTCTGGCCAGGGCCTCGACGAAGGGAAGACTGGATTCGACGCGGTGTGTGTTGTGTTCGCTTAATTGGGCGCTCATCGAAAACTGCTCTCTCTGCCGGGAAAAACCCGACGAGTAGGAGGATACCCGACTTCAGGCCGACTCGCCGGATGAAGAAGTCGTTGTATCGCTCGTGCGTTGCGCGGATACACGCCTATTCGCAACGGCAGTGCCAGCCTCGTGCAAACCTGCGGTAGGGCGTGCAGACTTGTCGAAGAGCTTGCGTAAGTAGTTGAATTTTCAGCAAGTTACACACATTGGCATAAGGGAAAACCCGTTTTCGCGCTCTAACGCCCTTAGCCAGGACGTCAAAACGTTGACCTAAGGCCGAACCGTCAGCCAACAATTTGACGGCGCGCTTACAAAAATCGTCAGCTCTTCGCAATTTTGTTGATCGCCAAACCAGGCACAACGCTCCGCTAATGCGCGGGCACGCGCATCGCGAAACGACCTGCAGATTTTCTGGGCGGCGCTGGGGGGTGGGAGGGTAGGTGGCAGGCGCGCGGACGCGCCCGATTGGCATTATCGGGCGCTGGCGTCTTCGAACTGCGCGGGTGCTGACCGACTAGTGCTGACCGACTACTGAAGGATGGCTTTGGGGGCGGGCGGCCGTGGCCATCAGACCTGTTCAGGCCGCCGGAGTCGGGGCGGACATACGGATGCCGTCTGGCTGTCGCCAGAGCGAGTCCTGGAAGATACGAATGCTGCCGCCGGCGGTGCGGACGTATTCCACCTTCTCCGCGGCGATCCAGTTATAGATAGTCCGGCGGCTGACGCCGACCATCTCACAGGCCTTCATGAT
>JACCSI010000729.1 GCA_013813075.1 Acidobacteriota bacterium
TAACGCTTTTCGAGCGAGTAGGCGGAAATGGTTCCCGCCAGCAACTGCCGGACCGCGGCTTCAGTCTCCGGCAGATCGTCCGGACGCGTGATGTCCGTAAATGTCAGGCCTTGCAGTTCCGCGGCCGAGTAGCCCAGGATGTCGGAGAACTTCGTGTTCGTCTCCACGAACCGGCCGTCCAGCGCCGCCACCGCGATCCCCACGGCGGCCTGGTTGAAAATGGCGCGGAGGCGCTGCTCGCTATCGCGCAGCGCTTCCGCGGCCTCCTTGCGGCTGGTGATATCGGCACACGCCCCAGTCAGGTAAAGCGGGTGCCCGTCGTCATCGCAAAACGCTTTGGCTTTGTCGTGAATCCAGCGGATGGCGCCGTCCGACCGGAGGACGCGGAATTCCATTTCGAAATCGGCGCCGAGGCGCGCGGACTCCTCGCAGCTCCTGATCACGGCCGCGCGATCGTCGGGGTGCACTGCGGCGATGAAGACGTCGAGCGATTGCGCCGTCCGCTCGGACTCGAGACCAAACAGTCGGTCGAGGTTGCCGTCCCACTCGACGGTGTTGGTTTGTATATTCCAGCGAAATGTTCCGGTGCCGGCGGCGGTCAGGGCGGCGGTGAGTCGCTCCTGGCTCTCGCGGAGCGCTTCTTTGATCCGCAGCAGTTCTTCTTCGGCGCGCTGGCGGGCCAGGAGAATAGCATTGGCGTTCTGCAGTGCGACCGACCGCAGCAGCCCGTCTTCGTGATCCATCCCCGGCACTATCCTGCCCCCAGCGCCTCGGACGCGAGCCTGGTCCCCATCACCCGCGCTCGAATCTTCGCGAAAGCCGTGTCGCGCGTGGTCGAGGTGTCGTCCGAGAACGGCGAGAAGCCGCAGTCGTCGGTCGTGCCGAGCTGTGCGAGTGGAAGATATTCAGCGGCTTCCAGCACGCGGTCTCGTACCTCTTCGGCGCTGTCGACGTGCGGATCGATCGGTGCCACGACTCCGACAAAGACCCGCTGGTCGGGCTTGAGATATTGCCGGATGATCTTGAGCACCTGGACGCGATCCCGTTCGCCGGCGAGCGCGATGTAGAAGTTCCCGACCTTTAATTGAAACAGGCTCGGCAGCAACTCCGCGTAATCGACATCGGCGCTGTGCGTCGAATCGCGGTCGCCTCCGGGACAGGTATGGACGCCAATGCGCTGGCGATCGGCGGCCGAAAATCGCGACAACGCCAGGTTATTCAGATCGATAAAGCGGTGCAAGAGTTCGCCGGACGGGTCGATCTTCATCGCCAGCCGACCCTCGGTAAAGTCAATCTGCACCTTGTAGGCGCCTTTGTCGAAGCAGCGACGAATTTCCCGTTCGTGCTCTCCCAGCAGATCGTCGATGAACTGCTCCCGCGAATAGTCGGGAAGGCCCTCGGACGGATACATCAGACTCAACGCCGAGGGCGATATCACCGCCTGCTTGACCGGCACCGTGGCATACCGATTGGCGACGTCCAGGTAGCTGTCGGCGTAGCGCTTGTATCGGAAAGGCCCGCTCGTCAGCCGTGGCATGCGTCGCGTGTGGCCGGCGGTAAAGGGAATCTTGAAACCGTCTGGGGCGGTGTTATGAAGGCCGTGGACGCAGTAGGTCCAGAAGTTGTGATACTTCCGCTGTTCGCCGTCGGTGATGATCGGAGATCCGGTCGCTTCGAATCTGGCGATGGTGTCGCGAATCGCCTCGTCATAAAGAAGCTCGAGGCGCGCATCCTCGCTCCCGCTTTCCTGCACCGCGTCGATGAGCGCCGGCGGCCGCGGGATACTGCCGATCGGTTCGGTCGGGATCATCGTGCTGGCGCGATCATTTCACGAATTGCGACGAGTTGCAGTCGGGAAAATGCTCATCCGCTGCCAGCGGAAATGACGAGCTTCCGATCGCGGCCGTATCAATTCGGCTCTTCTATACCGGCCCCTCGCGCGTCAACGAGGACCCGGTGATGTGAAACGCCGCGCCGTCAGCACCTTGCCGGTTGCGGTGGTCAGCACCAGGGTCCCGCCACCGCCCTGAACGTCGAATCGTGCCGTGTTGCGCAGCAATTGCAGAAAGTCCCGCTCCTGGCTCATGAGCTCTGAGCTGCACGCCTTCATGGTCGAAAGAATCGAGCCCGTCTGTAGCGCGGTGCCATCCAGAGTGTAGGTGCCGGAGTAGGTGTTGCAGGACGCCAGGCCCGAGACGCGAGTGCCCTGGAATTTCATCGTGACACGCGAGTCGGGCATGACCTTGATGTTATCTACGGCTTCGACGTTCCACTCACCCTCGAGGCTTGCCGCGCCGGCCTGCGGCGGCGGCATCCATTGGGGCGGTGCGGGCGTGACCGTCTGCACGGCGAAAGCGACCACGAGAACCGCGGCGATCATGCATCACTCCTTCAGCAGTGCGACTAGTGCTTGGACGCCCGATGGCTGACGTCAGTTTGCCGCTCCCCTCACCGCCACCACATCTTCACGTGGCAAGAAGCGGCGGGCGGTCTACTGCGCAGACGAGATCCAATTGATCAAAAAGCTCATTCGTTAACGCCGCGCCGGCGTGGCGACGATATCTTCGACGCTGATGGTCCAGTCGATATTGATCGATTCGACCATCAGGTTGTAGGGGCGCGGGTCATCGAGCACCTCGGTGGTGCCGCTGCCAACGCCGCGATGGTCGGTGATCGGCTGAATGGGTCGGCCACTCACTGCGCTGTGCGCGGCGAGACGGAACGTGCCGCCACCCGGCAGGGTTTCGTGGTGCGTCTGCCAGGTGACGCGGAAACGTCCGGATTCGCTCGTAAACCCAATCGTCTGGCTGCCGCGGCCTTCCCACGTGCCGAGCGCTCGCGTCGTCGCCACCATCGCCGGCGCCGGCGGGACGGCCTGCTGGCACGCCGCGAGAAGGAACGGGATCAGCAGGAGCCAGAACGAGGTGGACATAAACGCGTTGGGCCGGCGACCGATCTAGATGCCGGCGATAAACGCTTCCGGGTTGATGGCGCCACGGCCGGAGTCGTAAATGCCAAAGTGCAGGTGCGGTGGCGTTGTGCGCGCATTACCGGTATTGCCGACCGTGCCAATGACGTCGCCGGGCCGGACGTATTGGCCGGCGGTCACCAACTGCTGGTCCAGATGCGCATAGTAGAGCATGAGCGACCGTGATGTGTCCCAGACCCAGACGACGCGGCCGCCGATGCCTGTCTCATTCACCCGCGTGACGAGACCGGCCGACGCGGAGAGCACGTCGGTGCCGCGTTTGGCGAAAATGTCCACACCCTCATGCTGGCGCTCGCCGCCGTCACGCGTGTCGCCGAACACGCTCTGCAGATCTCGCGGTCGCGCGTT
>JACCSI010000734.1 GCA_013813075.1 Acidobacteriota bacterium
CGCGCCATCATGAAGTGCCCGAGCTCGTGGACGAACACCAGCACGCCGAGAACAAATGCAAATGCGAGGAGCGTTGTCACTGAGCTATCCCTTCACCGAATTGTACTTCCCGTCGCCACACCGGCCGCGTGGCTCGCAGGTGAGCCGCTGGCTTTTACCCGCTCGGTGGCATATTCGTGCGCCCACCGGTCCACCTGCCGAACGGCGGCCAGGGTATCGGTCGGTGCCGGCACATGCGCGTCCATCGTCTCTGCAATGACGCGCGAAATGGCGGTAAACCCCAGATGACCTTCTAGGAAGGACGCCACTGCCACCTCGTTGGCCGCGTTCAGTACGATTGGAAGACTGCGTTCGGCTTCGAGCGCCCGGTAGGCGAGGCGGAGACACGGAAAGTCTTCCCATGCAGGAGCGTGAAACTCCAGCGGCGCCGCACGCGTCAGGTCGAGCAATTCCACTGGCGCCTCCCAACGATCAGGATAGGAAAACGCGTATTGGATTGGCAGACGCATGTCGGTGGTGCCCATCTGCGCGATGAGCGAGCCATCCTTCAGTTCAACTAACGAATGCACGATGGACTGCGGGTGAACGACGACGTCGATCTGCGAGGCCGCGGCGCCGAACAGCCAGTGCGCCTCGATGACTTCCAGGCCCTTGTTCATCAGCGTCGCCGAGTCGATAGTGATTTTCGGACCCATCTGCCACGTTGGATGTTTCAATGCGTCCGCGGCCGTGACAGCCTCGAGACTTGCAGCACTGCGGCCACGAAACGGTCCCCCGGATGCCGTCAGGATGAGCCGCCGCCATTCGCCCGGTGCGCGACCGTGCAGGCACTGATGTATGGCGTTGTGTTCGCTGTCCACCGGAAGGATTAAGACTCCCTTGCGCCGGGCCGCATCCATCACCAGACCACCAGCCATCACCAGCACTTCCTTGTTGGCGAGGCCGATGGTCTTGCCTGCGTCGATGGCCGCCAGCACGGCCTCGAGCGCCGCAGTGCCCGACGATGCACAGAGGACGAGATCGACGTCCGGGTGGGTCGCGACCGCAATCAGGCCTTCACTACCGGTGCCGTGACATTCCGGCAGCCGCACATCACAATTCGCCGTCAGCGCGTCGAGCGCCTCACCGGACGCCATCGCGACCGCACGCGGTCGGTAACGCGAGAGCTGCTCGGCAAACATGATGGCGTTGCTACCTGCGGCGAGACCGACCACCTCGAGGCGGTGCGGGTGTGCGTCGACCACGGCCAGGGCGCTCGTGCCAATCGATCCAGTGGAGCCAAGGATGGCGATCCGCCGTTTCGTCATCGACATGCGGCTCGTTGGAGAAACGGTGGGCCGACCCACCAGCCTCCGAGCTTGCGCTGCAGGCGCGCGGTCTCACCGCACAAGCGGCCGCACCGCGACGCGGTCTTCATGCCGTGTAGAGCCACCGGAGGTACGCGTAGAAGACTGGTGTCGCAAACAACAACGCATCGATTCGGTCGAGCACCCCGCCGTGACCGGGAATGAGCGCTGAGCTGTCCTTCATCTCGGCGGCGCGCTTGATCATCGACTCGAACAGGTCGCCCGCAATGCCCGCCGCCACCAGCACGATCCCCAGGGGAGCAATCAGTAACGGCGTTGCGACCGGCACAAGATATGGCCCGGCGAAGTAAAGAAACAGCGGCGCGACGACAAACCCGCCAATCGCGCCTTCGATGGTCTTTTTCGGACTGAGGCGAGGCGCCAATGGATGGCGACCGAAGGTGCGCCCGGCGTAGTACTGCGCGGTGTCGCTGATCACAATAGTGGCGACGAGCAGCATGACGGCGCCGCGTCCTCCGAAGATGTGGACGCCCACCAGCGCGCCCAGCGGTAGCCCGATATAGACCGCGGCAAAACCGCCGGCAATGGCCCCCGAGGCGGCGGGACGGAATTCGATGCCACGGGCGACCTTGGTCATCGCCCCAACCGCGATCAACGCCACACCCATCCCCACCACGGCCTCGCCGGCCACATACGGAAACGGCACGATCGCCACCGCCGCAAGCGTGGCGAGCAGTGCCGGCATTTTGGGTACCTCGGCGCCCAAAGGCCGCGTCATTTGCGCGAATTCCTGGAACGCGAGAATTCCGACTGCCAGGGCGACGAACAACAGCACCGTGGCGCTGCTGAACCAGACGAGAGCGAAGAAGGTGGCGGCAAGGAGCACGCCGCTGATAAACCGCGTCACCGTACGACGGGGCTATAGCCCACGTCCTCCGGCGCCGGCGCCAACCGTGGCTGGCGGAATACCACCGTAACGCCGATCGCGTTTCTGATACGCCAGTATCGCCTCGAGCAAGTGCCGGCAGCGGAAATCTGGCCAGAACGTCTCGGTCACGTAGATCTCCGCGTAAGCGATCTGCCAGAGCAGGAAATTGCTGACACGCATTTCGCCGCTGGTGCGTATCAGCAGATCGGGATCCGGTTGATTTTTCGTATACAGAAATTCGCTGAAGGTCTGCTCGTCGAGCGCCTCTGGACGAATGCCGGACGCAATTGCGCGCCGCGCTGCGTCGAGAATCTCGGTGCGGCCGCCGTAATTGAGCGCGATATTGAAAAGCATCCCGGTGTTGCGCGACGTCTTGTGTTCGGCAGCGCCCAGTTCCTCCAGCACATCTGGCGCAAGTTCGTTGGAGCGCCCAATCACGTTGAAGCGGATGTTGTTGGTCAGCAGTGTGGCGAGTTCCGCCCGCAGATAGCGCTTCAGCAGCAACATCAACGTGCTGACTTCGGCGATTGGTCGTTTCCAGTTTTCTACGGAGAAGGCGTAAAGCGTCAACACCTCGAGGCCGAGTCGCGCGGACGTTTCAACGACATCGCGCACCGCATCAATGCCGGCGCGATGGCCCTCGACGCGTGGTAGATGGCGTTCGCCCGCCCAGCGGCCGTTGCCATCCATGATGATAGCGACGTGGCGTGGCAGCCGGTCCGGATGAATCTGTCGCGCGAGCTCCGCTTCGGCGCTTCCGGCAGGAACCCACGCCATCAGCTGGTCAAGGCTCATGGTGTAAACGTCGATCCTACTCAGGGTGACAGGAAAAACAAAAAGCGGCCCTGACGGGCCGCCTCTGCCGGTCGCGGCAGGTTCACGCCTGCCGTCCCTTGAAACCTCTGCGCGAGGCTACTTCGTCGGCCATGGCACGCCGCGCTGCGGCGCGCCCATGCCTTTGTAGACGAACTTCTGCAGCCGCTTGCCGGTGTATGTTTCGGTCGTGTAAATGTTGCCTTTCGAATCCACCGCGATGCTGTGCACGCCGCGGAACTGTCCGGGACCCCTACCGCCCGTGCCGAACTGCGAGACGACCTCGAGCGAATTGCGGTCGATGATGTAGACGTGCTCGTTGGCGCCATCCGCCATATAGAGGAAGCGCTGCTGCGGATCGCGAGAGAAGGCGATGTCCCAGACCGATCCGTCAGACAGCGTGTCTGGGAAAAACTGCTTTTCCTTCACGAACTTGCCTTCCTTCGTAAACACCTGGACGCGGTCGTTCGGACGATCGCATACATAGACGAAGCCGTCGTTCGACACCTCGGCACAATGCACCGGTGTGCGGAACTGCTGCGCCAGCGGCGCTTTCGGGTCGTAGCGGCCCATCGGGCTGTCATCGGGCTTGTTGCCGTAGGCGCCCCAATAGCGTTTGATCTTGCCCGAGTCGACATCGACCACGGCCACGCGCTTGTTGTAATAACCGTCGGCGACATAGGCTTCATTCGCCTTGACGTCGATGAAGACCTTGGCCACGCGGCCGAAGTTCTCCATGTCGTTGCTGTTCGGCACGGGCTTGCCGTCCACGTTGCGCCCACCCTTTTTGCCGAACATCTGGACGAATTTGCCCTCGCGGGTGAACTTCAGGATGTGCGCGTCCGGACCACCGTTGCCGCCGATCCACACATGCCCTTTGTGGTCGACGATGATGCCGTGATTGGAATCGGGCCAGTCGGGATGCAGCGATGGGCCGCCCCAGCTGTGGACGACGTTGCCGCCCTGATCGAACGCCACCACCGGCGGCGCTGGATCGCAGCATTCGCTCACCTTCGTCTCGCCCGGCCGGTAATATTCCTTGGCGTTCGCCGGAGGGGTGGCATATTCGGTCCCATCGAGGTTGGTGGGGTCGTTGCCGCGGTGAATGATCCACACCTGGTCTTTCTCGTCGACGCCGAGACCAATGGTCTGACCAAACACCAGGTTGTTCATGGTCTTCGGCCAGAACGGGTCGACCTCGAAGATCGGCACCTGCCCACCGGCCTTGGCCTGCGCCTGCGCGGTCTGCTCGAGGGCGCGTTCGGTGAGGCCCAGCCCGGTGAGGGCCACGACGAACATCGCACCAATCAGGAAATTGCGTTTCACGGATCCATCCTTTCGATACCCCCTTGTCGACCAGAATGGGGTCCACCACAACGGGGTCGACCAAAAACAGATCGACCATAACGGAGTCGACCACAACGGGGTCAACCACCAAGGCATCGCCCCGAGGCAGAGAGGGTTTCGCGGCGGTCAGTATATTCGGAAGGTCCACGCCCGGAAAGATAAAATCCGACTCGCCGCATGACGTTTCGCCACCTCGCCCTGTTTGCCTGCGTCCTCGCTAGTGCCCCCACCACCACAGGCGCGCATGAAATTCCGAGCGAAGTCACGATCCAGACCTTTCTGAAGCCCGAAGGACAGCGGCTGATATTCCTGGTGCGAGCCCCACTGAGAGCCATGCGGGATATGGACGTGCCCCGGCGGGACGGCGTCTACCAGGGCTTCATTGACATGGCCCGGATTGATCCGGTCCTGCACGATGCCGCCACGCAGTGGATCGCGGACTTCGTCAAGCTCTACGAAGAAGACCGGCAGTTACCCTATCCAACTGTGCGCGCGGCTCGTATCTCATTGCCGAGCGATCGCACGTTCGAGAGCTACGACCGGGCGCTGGCCGGGGTGTACGGCCCGAAGCTGCCGGTTGACACCAACCTGGTGTGGGAAGAGGGGCTGCTCGACGTCGCCTTCGAGTTTCCCATCCACTCAGATCGGTCAAAATTCTCGATCAGCCCAGGATTGACGCGCCTTGGCGTCAGGGTCAACGTGGTGCTCCGCTTCCTGCCACCCGGCGGCGCCGAACGCGTGTTCGACGTGCACGGAGACCCGGGCATCGTTCGCCTCGACCCACGGTGGCACCAGGCGGCACTGCGATTCACGGCTGACGGCTTTCACCACATCCTCGATGGCATCGATCACCTGCTCTTCCTGCTCTGCCTGGTGATCCCATTCCGACGGCTGCGGTCGCTGGTCGTCGTGGTGACGTCGTTCACGCTCGCGCACTCAGTCACGCTCATCGCGTCGGCGTACAACCTCGCACCCGACTCGTTGTGGTTCCCGCCACTGGTCGAGACACTGATTGCCGTGTCGATTGTCTATATGGCCCTCGAGAACATTGTCGGGGCCCTTACCGCGCGGAACGGTGGGGCGGACATCGACCACCGATCGCTGAACCGGCGCTGGGCAGTGGCCTTCGGCTTCGGCTTGATTCACGGCTTCGGCTTCTCGTTCGCGTTGCGCGAGTCGCTGCAGTTTGCCGGCTCCCACTTGCTCAC
>JACCSI010000739.1 GCA_013813075.1 Acidobacteriota bacterium
AGCTCGGACCGCAGCTTGGCGCCCTGTTGTTTCAACTGGCGCCGACGTTCAAGAAAGACCTGGCGGTGTTCGACGAATTTCTGGCCACGCTGCCGCCGACGGTGTGTGCGGCGTTCGAGTTTCGTCACGACTCGTGGCTGGATGACGAAGTGTACGCGCGGCTGCGCGCGCGCAACCTCGCGTTGTGCATTGCCGACAGCGAGAAGCGCGCCACGCCGGCGATCGCGACCGCCGACTATGTCTACCTGCGATTGCGCGACGAGGGGTATACCGAGCAACACATCGCGGAGTGGGCCGACAAGATTGGCGAGTTGGCGACGCGCGCCACCGACGTTTACGTCTATTTCAAACACGAAGACGAGGGCAAGGGCCCTGAGTTCGGCCGGATGTTGAAAGACAAGCTAGGTCTGTGACGCGACGAAGTCGACGACCATTTTTTCCGCCCAGTAACCGTCATAGCCGCTGGCCTCGCCGATGAAACCACAATGACCGCCGTGGGCGGTGATCACCGTTGTGATGTGTGGATTGCCCGTGACCTTCGGATCGCGAAATGGTTCCGGCGGCACGAAGGGATCGTCTTCGGCGGTCACGATCAGTGCCGGGATGGCAATGCGATCGACGACCCGCATCGCGCTCGCACGGTGATAGTAATCGGCGGCATCGGCAAACCCATGGTGCGGCGCCGTGTAACGTTCGTCAAACGCACGGATCGACCAGATCTTCCAGAGTCCGGCGGTGTCCCACTTGTCCGGGCATGCTTTCGCCTTGCGCCGCATCCGCGACTGCAGGTTGCGGCAGAAGTTCCACTCGTACAAGCGATTCTCGCGGCGCTCGATCGCGGTGACACAGGCCTCGAGCTCCATGACGGGAGACACGGCGGCGACGGCGCACAGTTCGCGGGATGCGTCAGGCCCTAAGTCGCCCGCAATCTTGAGGGCGAGGTTGCCGCCAAGTGAGTAGCCCGCGATCGCCATCCGGGTCAGCCCGTCTTTGGCGGCGAGCTCGCGCAGCACCACCAGGGGGTCAGCCGTCAGGCCGGAGTGATACAGGCCGGCCGAAAGATGTTCGGTGCCGCCGCAATTGCGCTGATTCAGGCGAACCACGTTGAAGCTGCGGGCCCACGCCTTGGACGCGATGCCGCGCATGTAATGGGCTTCACTCGACCCCTCCAGTCCGTGCAACGCGATGAGCGTCGGATGTGCCTCGCGTTGCGGCTGCCAATGACAATGTGCGAGCACCCGCGCATCGTCGGCCACCTCAAAGCACCGTTCGACGGCGGCGGGCAACTCCGGGAATATCCGCCGTCGCGCCCACGCGTAGAGTGTCATCTTGTGACCGCCGGCGAAGCGGGGGAGCGGGATGTAGTCTGCGATCACCTTTCAGCTAGACTTTATCATTCGAGAACCGTCGGTCCTGCGGCAGGTGTCCTGCCACCCGGAGCGGTGGATCTTCAGACCGCCTGGAGGATTTCATGCGTGTGTCACTCACTCTAGCTCTGGCGATGGCGCTTGTCGGGACCAGCGCCGCCGCTCAAGGCGTTGATCAGCGGCTCGAGACCTTGAAGAAGGACGCGGCGACCAAGGTTGACGCCCGCGCCAAACTGGCGCAGGAGATGGTCGACTCGGTGTTCAGTTTTGGTGAGCTCGGGTTCCAGGAATTTGAAACCTCGCGCTATCTCACCGACATTCTCCAGAAGCACGGATTCTCCGTCGAGCGTGGCATTTCAGGGATTCCCACCGCATGGGCGGCGCGGTGGGGCGCGGGCAAGCCTGTCATCTCCCTGGGCTCGGACATCGACGGCATCCCACAAGCCTCACAAAAGCCGGGGGTGGCGTATTACGACCCGATTATTCCCGGCGCGCCGGGACACGGCGAGGGCCACAACACCGGCGTTCCGCTGAACATCGTCGCGGCAATTGCTGTGAAGGAAATCATGGAGCGCGAGAAGTTGCCGGGAACGTTACTGCTGTGGCCGGGAGCGGCGGAAGAACTGGTCGCAGCCAAGGCTTGGTTCGTGCGCGACGGATTGTTCAAGGATGTTGACATCACGCTGTTCACGCATGTCGGCAACAACCTCGCGGTGTCGTGGGGAGAATCGAGCGGCAATGGACTGGTGTCGATCGAGTACACGTTCGAGGGCGAAACCGCTCACAGCGCCGGTGCCCCGTGGCGCGGGAGGTCCGCGCTCGACGCCGTCGAGTTGATGAACGCCGGGTGGAACTACCGCCGCGAACATCTGCGGCTGACGCAGCGTTCGCACTATGTCGTGACCAACGGTGGTGACCAGCCTAACGTCGTGCCCCGCAACGCCAGCGTCTGGTATTACTTCCGGGAAACGGATTACGCGCATATCAAGGAGATGTGGGACATCGGCAACAAGATTGCCGAAGGTGCGGCGCTGATGACCAACACCAAGTGGACGTCGCGAATTCTCGGCACCGCGTGGCCGCAGCACATGAACAAGATCACGGCCGAGACGATGTACCAGAACATTCGACACGTCGGCTTGCCGACGTGGAGCGATGCCGACCAGACCCTCGCCAAGGCACTGCAGAAAGAGCTTGGCAACGCGACGCAGCCCGGACTCGCGACGAAGGTCGACGAACTCGGCATGCCGGTCAAGGAAGAAGACAAGCGCGGCGGCGGCTCCGACGACATTGGCGACGTGTCGTGGACGGTGCCAACCGTGACGCTGCGTTTTCCGTCGAACATCCCGGGTTTACCCGGCCACAACTGGTCGAGCGCGATCGCCAGCGCCACACCGATTGCGCACAAGGGTGTAATCGCCGGTGCCAAAGTTCAGGCGATGACCATTCTCGATTTTTTGTTGAAGCCCGAGCTCGTCACGCAGGCGTGGGATTACTTCAAGCACGTCCAGACCAAAGAACAGCGTTACATTCCGTTCCTGGCCAAGGACACGCCGCCGCCGACGTGGCTGAACAAGGCGATTCTCGACAAGTATCGCCCAGAGATGAAGAAGTATTACTACGACCCGAGCAGGTTCGGCACGTATCTCGAACAGCTCGGCATCACCTACCCAACTATCCGTACGGCGCCGTCGCAGCAGTAGGCAGGAGGGCACGACGAGCACCAGGCGCACCAAGTCGCTACGTGCTCGTCGGGCTCTTAGTGGCTAGACACCGCGCTGACGGTAACGGGTGAGCGCCGCGAGCAGGCGGTCGATCTCCTCGGGAGTGTTGTAGAAATGCGGTGACACTCGCAGCCCGGGACGGTCCGTACCGCCGCGACTGGTGACCCCAATCTTATCCTTCTCGTACAGGGCTGCCAGCAGCCGACGGGAGTCGAGGTTTCCGGGCTGGAACGACACGACCGCCGCGGCACGTTCCGGCGCGGGCGACGTCCACACCGTGAAGCCCTCGATTCTGCGGAGGCCCGCAATCAACTGCTGTGCAAGCGCGCGCGACCGCTTTTCGATGTCCGTGCGCCCGACGGCGTCCTGAAACGCGAGTGCTTCCGCAAACGCAATCATCGTGGCTTCGTCGCGCTGGCCAAAGGCTTCCATCTTGCGTGAGAGGCCGACCGCGCCCGGATACGCGCTGTAGGACGACGGCCAGATGCGATCGTGCGCGCGGGCGTTGACATAGAGCACCCCGCACTCGCGCGCGCCGCACGGCCACTTGTGCGCGCTGCCGGAGTAGAAGTCGGGCGCCATATCCGTCAGGTTGACATCGAGCAGTCCAAAGCTCTGTGCGCCATCAACCATCGACAGCACGTTGCGCTCACGCGCCATCCGGCACAGCTCCTTGGCGGGGAACAGATCGCCGACACTGCTGGTGAGATGCGTGAACGAGATCAACTTGGTGCGCGGCGTCATCGCCCGCCCGAAGGCCTCGACGTAGTACTCGGGGCCGGGATGCGGATTCTTCTGCTCGACGAAGTTCACCGTGAACCCGAAGCGCCTGGCTTTCTCGGTCCAGGCCTGATGATTACTCGGGTGGTTATCCGCAAACAGCAGCACGTCGTCTCCAGCCTTGAGATCCAGGCCGTTGGACACCAAGTTGTTCGATTCACTCGTGTTGCGGGTGATGAGGATCTCTTCCGGCGTGACGCGGAGAAACGCAGCCAGTCGCTTCCGTGTGTCCTCACGTGCGCCGCTCAAGCGCGCACGGTTCTGCTGCGAGGGGTCCTGGTCAACAGACTTCGTTTCGCGCACCAGCGCTTCAACGACCGGTAATGACGCCGGGCACAGGTTGGCGGCGTTCATCACCGCCAGGTCCGGCGGCATCACAAACTGCGCGCGGACGCCTTTCCAGAACGCTTCGCCGGCCGCAGGACCGCCGGCAGGCAACGCGCTGGCGCGGGGCGCGATCTGCGCCCAGGCGGGGTGCGCCATGAGCGCGGCCGAGCCGCCGGCGAGAAACAATCGAGTGAAATCGCGTCGGGACACCGGAGGGCGAGGCGTGGGCTGGTCAGACATGGGCGGAGTATACAAGCCGGACCCCCCACTCGGCACCCCGCTGGTCCGGGTGTCATACGAACCGATTCGTTTGTCGAGTCCTGCGACGAGCGCCAACGCCCGGGCGCCGACACGCGAATCGTCGCGGATGGTGCCGCGAGCGACGACATCTGTTTACATCGGCTCGTCCGCGGAAGGACCGTAGAT
>JACCSI010000076.1 GCA_013813075.1 Acidobacteriota bacterium
CGATCCACTGCTGATGAGTTATTTCTTTTTGAATCCCGGCGACCAGGGAGAAAAACAACCGGCGGTCCGCCTCGACTACAACCTGGGCACGAACCATCGCGTGACCGGCACCTACAACCATTTCTTCGAGCAACGGGCGCAGGACCACATCAACGGCGCCGACCGACGATTCCCTGGCTCACCCAACTACCGGCGCGTGAATACGAGGCGGCCGACGCGCTCGCTCGCGCTGCGCTCGACGCTGACACCCAGCCTGGTTAGCGAACTGCGCGGCGGCATCACGCGCGGCGAAAGGTTGTTCTTTGGCGACGGCAGCAGGAATGCGCCAAGCGCCTCGACCTTCGACGACACCAACGGCGTCGGGATTGACTTCGACCTGAACATCGGCCTCACCAACTGGCATGTGACCGAGACCTTGTCATCGCGGAGCGGGTACCAATACAGCCTCGATGAGATCCTGAGTTGGCAGAAGGGGAAGCACAGCGTCACGTTTGGCGGCGGCGCCTTTCTGGGCCGCGTCTGGCAGGACTCGCAGCAGTTGGTGCCGACCATCAATCTCCGCTTCGACCAGACCAACGATCCGGCGGCTGGCCTGTTTACGACGGGGAACTTTCCCGGTGCCTCCGGTGCGCAGCTGACGGACGCGCGCGACCTGTACGCGCTTCTGACAGGTCGCGTCGGCGCCGTGACCGGGCAGGCCACACTCGATCCTGACACGAACAGATATAGCTATCTCGGCAACAGGCGGCGCGCCGGTAAGCTCGACGTGTACTCGATGTTCGCGCAGGATTCGTGGCGAATCACGCCGACGTTGACATTGAACGCAGGCCTTCGCTGGGATGTGCAGATGCCGTTCTCGCCGTCGAACGACACGATGACCACCGCGAGTCTCGCCGACGTCTGCGGCGTCTCCGGGATCGGTGGCGGCGGTATCTACGATGCCTGCAGCTTCTATGTGCCGGGCGCGGGTGGCGGCAAAGTGCCGGAGTTCGCGCAGTTTACGACCGGAACGCGCGGATACCACACGGACTGGAACAACATCGCGCCCAACGTCGGCTTGGCCTGGCGACCCAATGTGCAAACCGGCTGGCTGCGCATGCTCCTCGGTGATCCGGAACAGGCGACGATTCGCGGCGGGTATTCGACGGCCTACGAACGCCAGGGACTCCTGGTGTTTACCGGCGTCTATGGGCCCAATCCCGGAAGCACGCTCAGCCTCACCCGCGATGCCAACACGGGGTTGGTCGGTCCCGGCGAGAGGTGGCCGGTCCTGTTGCGAGAGACGAATCGCCTGTCTCCCGCGTCATTCCCGGAAACGCCAACGTTCCCGATTGCGATCAGGCCTAATCGCGCTGACACCATCAACGCGTTTCACCCGGATATCCAGGTCGCCGCGGCGCGCTCGTGGACGGTCGGATTTCAGCGCGCCCTGGGCCGGGACATGGCGCTCGAGATGCGGTATGTCGGCACGAAAGGCGTCAATCAATGGTCGCAGCTCAATTACAACGAGCGCAACGTGCTCGAGAACGGCTTCATCGACGAGTTCAAGCTGGCGATGTCCAATTTGCGCACCAACAATCTTGCCGGAGGCAGCCGAGCCGGATCTTTCGCCTACTTCGGCGAAGGCAGCGGCACCACCCCCCTCCCGATCTACCTCGCGTACCTGAATGGGCGGCAAGACGCCGGCAATCCAGCGGCCTATACCGGTGGTGCCGCGACCTGGACCAACAGCACGTTCGCGCAGCGCCTGGTGCACACCAATCCCAATCCCAACGCGGTGAGCGGCGGGACCGCCTACGCGGCCCTCGATCTCGACGGCAACCTGACATTCCGCAACAACGCCCTCGCCGCCGGCCTGCCCGCAAATTTCTTTGTCGTCAATCCGCACGCCAACAATGTCAACGTCACCGATAGCGGCGCGTTCAGCATTTACCACGCCCTGCAGCTCGAGGTGCGCAAGCGGCTGTCACATGGGTTGTCGTTCAACGGCAGCTACCAGTACGCGCTCGACGACACCTCCGCGTTCCTGGGATTCCACTACGGTCGCGTCTCGAATCCAAGCAATGCCGCCATCCGTCACGCCTTCAAAACGCAGTGGGACTGGGCGATTCCTGTTGGGCGCGAGGCACGTTTCGGCCGCAACCTCAACTCCGTGCTCAATGCCATCGTTGGTGGGTGGCAGTTCAACGGCGCCGGCCGCATTCAGCAGCGGACGGCAAATTTCGGCAACGTGCGGCTCGTCGGGATGACCAGATCCGAGGCCCAGAGCCTCTACAAGTTCGAAATCCGTCCGGATCCGCAGACGGGCCTGCTCACCGTGTTCACGATGCCCGACGATGTGATCTTGAACACGCGGCGCGCATTCAGCGTCAGCACGACGAACCCGAACGGCTACAGCGACCTCGGCGTGCCGGAAGGCCGCTACTTTGCGCCCGCCAACAGCGCCGATTGCCTTCAGCTCAAAGCGGGCGACTGCGCGCCCCGGACGATGATGCTGCTGACGCCGTGGTTCACACGGTTCGACATCGGGGTGACCAAGAAGATTGCGATCGGCGGCAACAGGAGCATCGAATTTCGCGCCGACGTGCTCAACGTGTTTGACAACATCAACTTCACGGTGACGGACATCTCCCGTACGCCAGGATCGGGCGCGGGGATCTTTCAGACCGACTCGGCGTATCGCGATCTTGACAACACCTACGATCCGGGCGGCCGTCTGGGACAGGTTGCGCTCCGCATCAATTGGTAGGGAACCTTTCACTCGTCCCTGCAGTATTCTTTCTGGCAGAGGGACACACTGAGGCGTGGATACCAGTCAGATTCTCACGATTTTTCTCAGGGGGGCGCTCGGGTCGCGCGGGCGCAAGCGCGCGCGCAGGGCGGCCGGTTTTCTGGGCGGCAACAAAGGGTTTCTTGGCGCCAGCGCCGTGCTCGGCGCCGCAGGCGTGGCCTGGGGTATTTACGAGACGATGCAGCAGAGCGCCGCGGCAGCGCCTGCCGCACTTGCGCCGGCCAGTGTACCTGCCGCACCCAACGCCTTGGTGCCGCCCATTCCCGGCGTCACCCCCGACGATCGTGGCTTCCCGCTGGAAGTGTTGCGCGTCGTGCGTCTTGCTGTCTCTGCGGCCCGCGCCGATGGCGTGTTGCTGCCCGCTGAACGCGCGCTCATTCTCAGCCACGCACGCGAGGCCGGGGTGGAGTCGGTGGTGGAAGTCGAGCTCTCGGCGCCACGGCCGCTCTCGGAAATCGTCACGGGAGTAGCGGACGACCAAGCGAGACGCGATCTCTATATCCTGGCGTTCACCATCGTGCGGGCCGATGAACACGTCAGCGGCGCCGAGCGCGTCTATCTCGCTCAGCTTGCGCACCACCTCCACTTGGATGCTGCCGCCATCGCCCAGCTCGAGGCCGACACGGCATCGCAGATCGACGCGACTCCAGATTCCACCTTGTAAAGAATCAGCCCGGTTGAAATTGTCAGTCAGCAGGCCGAACCCTGCGGTCGTCAGCCCGCACCGGGGGTTGAACCTGTGGACTGACAACTCGTCAACTGAGCGTTTCCGGAGAACACAGATGTACGGATCCCAGCAGTGGTACATGGCGATTGGCGGACACCAGGTCGGCCCGGTCGCGCAGGATGAGATTGTGTCCAACCTGCGCAACGGCAGCCTCGACGTCGAGACGCTCGTCTTCACGAACGGGATGGCGAACTGGCAGAAGATTAAAGACGTTGCCGCCTTCGCGCCGTTCGTCGCGGGTGGCAGTAGCGCTCCCGGGGGGGCCGCGCCGCCGGCCGCGCCTGGCCGTCGCGCCCACGACATCGACTTCGTCATCCATGGCAACGAAATGCAGTTCGTCGAAGTCGAGCTCGATCCGGGAGAGGCCGCAATTGCCGAAGCCGGCGTCATGATGTACATGACCCAGGGCGTCGAGCTCGAAACGATCTTCGGCGATGGCTCCAATCAGCAATCGGGCGGGGTGCTCGATGCGCTCTGGGGCGCGGGCAAGCGCATCCTGACCGGGGAAAGCCTGTTCATGACCGTGTTTACCAACAAGAGTGGCGCCAAGCAGCGCGTCGCCTTTGGGGCGCCGTACCCAGGGAAGATTATCGCCATGGACTTGAAAACCCTGGGCGGCCAACTGATTTGTCAGAAGGATTCGTTCCTGTGCGCGGCGCGCGGCGTCGCGATCGGCATTGCCTTTCAGAAAAAAATCGGCGTCGGCTTGTTCGGCGGTGAGGGCTTCATCATGCAGAAGCTCGAAGGCGACGGGTTGTGCTTCGTGCACGCCGGCGGCACGATTCACCATCTCGACCTCGCGGCCGGCGAGAATCTTCGCGTCGACACCGGCTGCCTGGTCGCGCTGCAACCGAGCGTCAGCTATGACATTCAGTTCGTCGGCAAGATCAAAACGGCGCTCTTCAGCGGCGAGGGCATCTTCTTCGCGTCATTGCATGGCCCGGGACGCGTCTGGCTGCAATCGCTGCCGCTGAGCCGCATGGCCGATCGAATCTACAAGGCTGCGCCGCGGACTGGCGGTCACCGCAAGGAAGAGGGTTCGATCCTCGATCGTGTCGGGGGACTGGGCGATCTCATCGACGGGAGGTAGTGCTAGCATTCGTGCGTCCGGAGGTCCCAATGTTTCGTTCGACCCGTCTCGTGATTGCGCTGGCGACCGTCGTCGTTGCGGCCGCGGCCGCTGCGCAGCCCCGCACCGCCTTTCCGGAGAAGCGCGGATTCCAGAAGTCCGATTTCCCGCGCATCGTCAAAATTGCCGAAAACGTCTACGGCTATGAGGACTTTCACTCCGCCGGCATGATGACGGTGAGCATGTTTGTCGTCGGGCGCGACGCGGTGATGCTGGTGGACGGGCAGGGCAGTCCGGCGGCGACGCAGCGGCTGATGGATGCCATTGCGACAACGACGGGGAAGCCAGTCAAGTGGTACGTCGTGGGATCGGACCATGGCGACCACACGGCCGGCAACATGGTGCTGCCGGCCGGCATCAAGTGGTACGTCCATCCGGCGTCGCGCGCGCAGTTCGAGCGTGACGCCTCAACGGCCAAGGGCGCGAACGAACGTGCCATGGCCGACGCCGCGGCCAAGGGCACGGCGGCGCCGGCGCCGCGCGTGGTCGTCATCCCCCCGGCGGCGATGACCGGGGATAAAGAAGTCGTCGATGTTGGCGGGATCGAGGCCCAGGTTCTGTTCCTTGGCCGGGCGCATACCGGGGGCGACCTCATGGTGTACCTGCCGCGACAGAAGATTTTGTTCATGAGCGAGGCCTACCTCAATCGCGTGTTTCCGGCGATGCGCTCGGCGTATCCATCGGAGTGGGTGAAGACGCTCGATAAGGCCCTGGCGATGGACGTCGAAATTTACGTCCCAGGGCATGGCTTCGTCGAAGACGCCAAGGCGTCGCGCGAGGAGCTCGTCGAATATCAGCAGGCCCTGAAGTACGTGATTGGCGAAGCCGCGCGGCTGCACAAGCTCGGCCTGTCGGCGGAAGACGCTCGCAAAGAGGCGAACTGGGGACCGTACAAAGAATGGATGCTGGCCGATTCCCAGGACCTGACCGCCATTCGCAAGGTGTACGAGGAACTCGCAGGTACACTGAAGTAAGGCACGGCATGACCGAACAGTCTTACGCGTCACACGGGCATCACCCCATCCCGACCTACGTCGCGGCTGTCTTTGGATTGGTCGCCATCGTGTGCCTGGTCGGCGCGTGGGCCTTCGGCTGGCCGACGCATGAGGCCGGCACCGTCAGCCTGTCGCTGTCGGTCGCGGCTCTCGTGGCGATCTCGCGCCTCTACACCACGCGCCTGCAGGATCGCCTCATCCTGCTGGAGATGAAAGTGCGCTGCGCCGAGGTGCTGCCGGCGGGGCAGGATGAGCGCCTCGGCGAGCTCTCGCCAAGGCAGGTGGTGGCGCTGCGCTTTGCGTCTGATGCCGAGCTCGGAGCGCTGCTCGATCGTGCGATTCGTGAGCACATGCCGCCACGCGCGATCAAGCAGGCCATCACGCATTGGCGCGGCGACCATTTCCGGGCGTAGAGCGCTCGCTCCCTCCACCACTGATGACCCCGGAAGAAAAGCAGGAAGTCGTTCATCTCATCGAGGCGCACGAACGGACCGTGGCGATATGCCGCGCCTGCGCCGAAACCGCACGTGACCTTGCCTGGGAGGTCAAGCGCGGCAGCGCGCCCGGTGCCGGGGCGCTGCGTCAAACCATCGAGGAGTCGGAACGCGTCCTCGCGGATCTCGGTCGGCTGGAGATCGCGATTGCCGAAATGAAAGCCGCCCTGTGGTAAGAGAGCTGTTTCTCGCGTTCCTGGCCCAGCATGA
>JACCSI010000743.1 GCA_013813075.1 Acidobacteriota bacterium
CCGCGCGTGCAGATTGTGATCGACATGGACGGCTGGGGCGCACCTTGGCTGAAGTACGATTCGTACCGCGATTACATCCAGGCCGAGCCAGTGCAGTTCACGGGGTTCAAGATCTTTTATGGCAACGACAGCAAGAAGGGAGATCCGGTGCTGACGCCGTCCGAGGTTCTGCGACTCACTCCGGCGCCATTGTATATCCAGTATCAGTAGGCAGTGCCCATTGCCACTACAAACCCCGCCACCGGCGAGACTCTCAAGACCTTCGAAGCGCTGACTGACGGCGAGCTCGAATCACGACTCGAGCTCGCCGCCCGCGCATTCACCAAACACCGCACCACATCGTTCGCCGACCGCTCGGCCGCGATGCACCGCGCCGCCGACGTTCTCGAGTCGGAGAAGAAAGAGCTCGGCCGCATGATGACTCTCGAGATGGGCAAGCCCATCGCCGCCGCAATCGCCGAGGCGGAGAAGTGTGCGCTCGGCTGCCGGTATTACGCGGACAGTGCGGCGGCGTTTCTCGGGGACATGCAATTGCCCGCCGACAATGGCGAGGCGCGCGTGATCTTCCAGCCCATCGGCGTGGTGCTCGCGGTGATGCCGTGGAATTTTCCGTTCTGGCAGGTATTCCGGTTTGCCGCACCGGCGCTGATGGCCGGCAACGTGGGACTGCTCAAGCATTCATCGAACGTCCCGCAGTGTGCGCTCGCCATCGAGGACATCATTCGTCGCGCGGGATTCACCGATGATGTATTCCAGACTCTGCTCGTCGGATCGGACCTCGTCGAGCGGATCATCGCCGATCGGAGAATCGCCGCAGTCACTCTCACAGGAAGCGAAGCGGCAGGTCGCTCGGTTGCGGCTGCCGCCGGTCAGCAACTCAAGAAGACGGTTCTCGAGCTGGGCGGCAGCGACCCTTTCATAGTGATGCCGAGCGCCGATCTCGATGCTGCGGTCACCACTGCGATCAAGGCGCGGATGATCAATAACGGTCAGTCGTGCATCGCCGCCAAGCGGTTCATTGTTCACAATGCGATCTACGACCGCTTCGTCGAACAGTTTGTCAGCGGCGTGCGCGCGATTCGTGTTGGTAATCCGATGGACGAGGCCACTGAGCTCGGCCCACTCGCGACGGCGAGTATCCGTGATGATCTTGTAGCCCAGGTGGACAAGAGCGTAGCGATGGGCGCAAGATTGCTCTGCGGCGGAGCGATCATCGACGAACCCGGCTTCTACTATCAGCCGACTGTGCTGGCGGATATTCCTGACGAAAGCCCCGCTGCCGCCGAGGAATTATTTGGCCCCGTCGCATCGGTGTGGAAAGCAGCCGACATCGACGACGCAATCCGCATCGCGAATAACACGTGCTTCGGACTCGGCGCCAGCGCATGGACTGACGACGCCGCCGAGCGCGAACAATTCATCCGCGAAATCGAATCGGGAATGGTGTTCATCAACGGCATGGTCGCATCCGAGCCCGGCTTGCCTTTTGGCGGTATCAGGAACTCGGGCTACGGCCGCGAGCTGGGCGAGTTCGGCATCCGGGAATTCGTCAACATCAAGAGCGTGAGGATCGCCGGGATCTCCGCGAAGTCCTCAGCGACCGAGTGACTCCGGCGGGTGGGAAGAATCGTGGCGAGCGTGCTCTCATCTCCGGTCTTCGCGGGCTTCGCGCCTGTCGGGAAGCGAGAACGCGAAGATAGTCTCGGCCCCGTCAAACTCTGCCCATGCCCGGCCGCCAAGGGATTCAGCGGTGTCGCGCACGATGCTGAGTCCGAGCCCGGTCCCCTCGGCGCCCGTGACCGTTTCGTGCGCGCGGAAAAAAAGCTGGAACAGGCTGCCGCGCTTCTCCTCCGGCACGCCAAGCCCGTTGTCGCGAACGCGTACCACGATCTCCCCACCTTTGTCGTCCCGCGCCTCGCGGGCCGCCGAGATCTTCGCGTATCGATCCTGCCTTGCGGGATCCGTGTACTTGATCGCGTTCGTCAGGTAATTCGTGAGACAGAGCTCGACTCCCGCAGCGTTGACGTCAGCGTCGGGAATGTCCTCGTCAACTACCATTCTGAGGCCCGCGGCCTGCGCAGATTCGCGCACCTGTCGCGTCGCTTCCTGAATAGCCTTCGCAAGCTTCACCTGCCGGTGCTGCCGCGGCTCACCCTCCATTCGCGAAAGCTCAATCAGATTTTCAACAGTGTCCTTCATCGCACGCGCACTGCGTGCTATCGCTGAATCGAGAGACGAACGCTTGTCGGCAGCGAGATCCGGAATCTCGCGAATTGTCTCGATTGCGCCGAGCACCACGCCGATATGATTCTTGAGTTCATGCGATATGGCACGATTGAACCCACGCAATCTTTTCTCGCGATCGGCCACCCGTTCGTCGGCAAGTCGCAGAAAGTGCGCGGTGGTGGTCTGCTGAATGATTCCCACCGCCTGAAAGAGCCGGTGTCCGCAGACGAGCAGCTCGCTCTTCTCGCACGGCTCTTTCATTCCATCAGCGACGTTCGCCAGATATGTGAAGAGAATGCCGCCGAGTATCTCGTATTCCTTGAGAATCTCGTAGGCGTCGAAGCCCTGCGCATATCGAAGCGCACCGAGCTCCATCGCTTTCGCCACGACGGGAGTGTCGGTGGTGACTTCGCTCGCGGGATTCTCGAGATAGGCGGCAATGCCGTCGAGCAGAAGCGGAACGTGATCCAGCAGATCGTCGGTCGGAAATACCTTGTTCGGGGAGATATTTACACGATCGGCGATTCTCTCAAGCCAGCGACTGGTGAGCTCGGTGGATGATTCCCGCAGGGCCGCGGCGAGTGCTCCGGCCAGAGGGCAATTATCGGATAGCGATTTGAGTCGCAAGGCGAAAGTGATGAAGAGCGCCGGCGGATTGACGAATGTCTAGCATAGAATCCAGGAAAGGGGCATATAGCATGCCCTGTCGCAGCCCTTTCGTGCCGGTTGTTGCGGGGACGCGCGAAGCGCACGGGAAATTTTCTCGCGCCGGGCCAGCGCATCGACGTCACGGAGCAGGCTCTCGGGAATGTCTATGATCGTACGCATTATGTTATCATATAGCGTCATCATGCATCAGGCAAGCGGAGTCGCGGGCATTCAGCGACATGCGTTCCCGCTTTTCGCGGAAATGACGACGCGAAACGTGGCTGGCGGAATGCCGGAAGTGAGTCGACACAGGCTGACGTTTGTCGTTAGAATTGAAATCCCCCATCAGCTGACGATATACCGGAATGCAGCCGACAACCACACTCCCGATCCAGCGCCTGCGCGAGTCTCTTTCGCACTCTTATACGATCGACCGGGAGCTGGGACGCGGAGGCATGGCCACCGTTTTCCTTGCGCAGGACATCAAGCACGACCGTGTAGTCGCGCTCAAGGTACTGCATCTCGATCTGGCGGCATCTCTCGGCCCAGACCGGTTCCTGCGCGAGATCAAGCTCGCCGCACGGCTGAATCATCCTCACATTCTGCCCCTCTTCGACTCGGGAAACGCCGACGGATTTCTCTACTACGTTATGCCATATGTCGAGGGTGAGTCGCTCCGCGAACGCCTCGATCGCGATCATCAGCTTTCGGTAGACGAAGCGGTGCACCACGGCCGTGCCATCGCCTCCGCTCTCGATTACGCTCACCGCCAGAACATCGTTCACCGGGACATCAAGCCGGAGAACGTGATGGTCTACGAGGGCGAGGCGATGGTCATGGACTTCGGCATCGCCAAGGCAGTAAGTGCGGCCGGCTCGGAAAACCTCACGCAGACCGGAATGATGGTCGGAACGCCGGCATACGTAAGTCCGGAACAGGGTGCGGGAGAGACGAATCTCGACGGAAGAAGCGACCAGTACAGCCTTGCCTGCATGCTCTACGAGATGCTCTCAGGCGAGCGTCCGTTCAGCGGCGGGAGTCTCCAGGCGGAACTGGCAAAGCGGTTCAGCGGAATGCCGCGACCGCTGAGGTCGCTGCGCAGCGCGATTCCGGAAAGCGTCGAGAACGCGATTGCCAAAGCGATGGCGACCGAAGCTTCGGCGCGGTATGCGACGTCGGCACACTTCGCGCAGGCGCTTGCCACGGGCGGCCTGACTACGCCAACCGACAGCCAGGCTATGCCGCATGCAGTGGTGTCGGCGGCAAAATCAGTAGCCGTGCTGCCGTTCGCCAACATGAGCGCTGATCCGGACAATGAATACTTCACCGACGGGATGGCGGAGGAGATCATCAACGCGCTGACGAAAATCCAGTCCCTTCGGGTGGCCTCGCGGACATCGTCGTTCGCCTTCAAGGCGAAGAACGAAGATATCGGCGAGATCGGCAGGAAGCTCAAGGTGTCCACTGTTCTCGAAGGCAGCGTCCGGAAGATGGGCAACCGCCTGAGAATCACGGCGCAGCTTGTGAACGTGGCCGACGGCTATCAGCTGTGGTCCGAGCGATACGACCGCGAGATGGAAGACGTGTTCGAGATTCAGGACGACATATCGCAGGCCATCGTGAAAGCGCTTCGCGTAATCCTGAGCGAAGGGGAAAAGAAGCAGATCGAAAAGGCGCGCGTAGTAAACGTGCAGGCTTACGATTTCTACCTGCGCGGGAGGCAGTTCTTTCACCAGCTCCGGAGAAAGAGCCTCGACTACGCCCGGCAGATGTTCAACAAGGCGATCGAAATCGATCCGGACTACGCATTGGCGTACGCTGGTGTGGCAGACTGTTATTCATTGC
>JACCSI010000018.1 GCA_013813075.1 Acidobacteriota bacterium
CTGCTGGGTCACGGTGCTGCGGCCGACCCGGCGGTCGGTGGTGAGGTTGGTGGCGACCGCGGCCACGAGGCCGATGGGGTCGACGCCCGGATGCGTGAAGAAGCGGCGATCCTCGATAGCCAGCACGGCTTGCTGCATGCGCTGTGGAATCGTCGCAAGGGGCACACGACGGCGCTTCTCGCGCGACCCCGTGACCAGCCCCGCCAGCATCGGCGGGTCGATCGTCACGTCATCGACCGTTTGCCCGCCCGCTTCCACCCGTTCGATTCGACCCGGCGGCGCCGCTCCGACGCGCCGCGAGGTGCTCGCGACCTTCGCTTCCGCAAACAGGACGCGAACAGGCTTGCCCGCCTGGTCGCCGCCGCGAGGCACGAACGCGATCGCGCGGCCGGAGAGCGCAAACTCGCCGGACCGTTCGACGCGTGATGTTTCGGTATACCCGACGTCGTTGAGCCGGGCGACGAGCTCAGTTTCCGTCAGCCCCTGACCGGTGTGCAGTCGCAGGGGCCGCGCGAAGACGCGCGGGATGACGCGGTCGCGCTCGCCGTGGAGCCGCGCTTCGATGATGCGTGAGAATTCGATGTAGTAGTAGCCGAGAACGACGGTGGTGACGAGCGCAAGCCCGGCACCAATGCCCAGCAGCCCTCGCTTCCAGCGCGCCCTGGGAATCCTGATACGCCAGCCGCGGACTCTCGATCTGGCGCGCGGTTTGGCTTTGCCCAATGTGTTCCCCGGTTATTGAGTGGAGACGTGGGCGAGTCTCCCTAGATCGTGAGCACCCAATGGTTGCCCATGTCGAGAGGCAGATCTTCGAGGAGGCGATCGACGAGGGCCGGCCCGTAGCGATTACTGAACCACACGAAGCCGATCTCGCGTTCCTGCGGGTGGCCGTTGGGGAAGGTGAGGGCCTGTGCGCGCTGAAATTGCCGCCGCAGCGTTTCGTCGCGCCGCTTCGCGGCCTGGATGACCTTGTTGTGCAGCGTGCGCAAGTCGTTCTGCATCCGTCCTAGTGTCGACTTCACGGTGCCTTCGAGTGTCGGGTCGATCTGCGGTACCGCCGCCGCCAGCTGGGCCATCCGCTCCTCGACAACACTCGAGACGGTGTGAAGTCCCTGCTCCACGGTCGGCGGCAGTTGATCCTGCAGTAGTTGATTGAGCACCGCTTCGCCTTGCGGTCGCAGGGCCTCGACCGCCAAGTCGTACTTCGTCAGGAATCGAACAGTGGCGGAATCGACGATGGTGGCGGTGGCGCGCTGATACATCAGCGGCATCGGCACGTTGAAGTGGGCGTACACCTCGCGCAGCTGGCCGAGATAGGCCAGTTCATTCGGTCCCGCGACATAACAGATGGTCGGGAACAACGCGTCCTGTACGATGGGGCGCAGCAGCACGTTGGGGCTGAAGTGTTCGGGCGAGCGCTCGACTTCATCTTTCAACGCCGCCAGCGTCGTCTCCCGCTCGCCAACCGTCGCGCGCTCGCCGTCGAACTTGACGCTTTCGCGGCCGCCGTTCAAGTAGAACAACGACACGGCGCCTTCCGGCGGCGTCACTTGTGCGTGGTACCCCGCGGCCACCAGCCCCTGGCCCGCCTTCGATGCCAGTTCCGCCGTCTTGCCGGGATGCTCCAATTCGTGCGCGAACATGCGTCGGGCCAATGGTTTCGCCGCGGGATCGGATGAGTCGTACACGACCAGTCCGTGCGGCCCGAGCACCGATTCAATCCAGCGTCCAAACGCTTCCGCCATGCTGAAGCCCGGTCGATACGCGTTGCGAACGCTTTCAACCAGCGAGCTGCGGAATTCCGTTTCCGGGAGCGTCGTCTGCAGCGTCTCAATCGCGGCGTCGATTTGTTCGTCGAGGGTCAGCCGGGCGATCGGCAGATGTCCGGCGCCCGCAAGTTTGCCCAATGTCAGTGTCCGGGGAACGAACTCGACGTCGAGAAGGGTCGAACTACTGACCTCAGGCCAATCGTGATCTTCGGCGTCAATCCAGAACACGGGCACGACCGGCACGCCGTGGTCCTTCGACACCTGCCGGGCCAGCTTCATCGCCGTGAGTGCCTTGAGCAGTGTGAACAGCGGCCCACCAAACAGGCCCGCCTGTTGCCCCGTGATGACCACCGCGGTTCGCGGATCTGCAAGGCGCTCGGCGGCGGCCCGCGCGGCTGCCGGGGCACCGCGGCGCTCTTGCTGCGCGCTCAGGACGCGCGCAAGTTCGGCTGGTGCTCCCACGTGCGCCTGACGACGAGCAATGGCGCCGGCCCACGCCTCCGGCTCTGCCGGGTTGCCCGAAAAATACGGCGCGACATCCTGAAACGCGTACGCATAGTCGGTCGCAAAGCGTCGAATCCACGGGAAGCGGCGAATGTCGACGCCCAGCGCTGTGGAAGTTGCAGTTGCCGTGGTGTCGGAATGCACCGGTGGGGTACTGTCGCAGACGGTCGCAGATACTGTCAAGCGACGCGCCCTACCGGGTGTAAGTGATTGGACGTCAAGGCAGTTCCGGTTCGTTGGATGCCTGCGGTGACCAAAGGTTGCGTGATAGCATTGCCGCTCAAACATTGTCCGGGGAAGGCTCTGCTTTTAGCGGCTCTACCAGGTTTCTCGCACTCCGCGCCGCCCCTGCGGCCGCCAGCGCCGTGACCGCGGCATTGCGTGGGCTGATCGAACACATTCCAGACCATCCCAGCCTTGTGCCTCTCGTCGATGCCGGCGTCAGCGATGGCCGGGTATTCGTCGTGACACCGTTCGTGTCCGGCGAATCACTGGATAGATCGTTGGCGACCCATGGTCCGGCCGCCTCGAGCGACGCCTTGCCGCGGCTGCGACAGTTGGCGGATGCCATCGACCGCGCGTGGGAAGTCGGTCTCGGGCATGGCGCGCTGACACCCTCGCACATTGTTGTGGCGACAGATTGCACACGGATCCTCGACCTGGGCGTGGCGCAGGCATTACTTCGCGCCGGCGAGCGAGTGCCGCTCTCGTCACCCTATGCGGCGCCTGAAGCACTCGGCGCCGCGCCCTGCTCGCCAGCCGCTGACCAGTATTCGCTCGCCGCCATTACGCATGAGTGGCTCTTCGGTGAGCCGCCAGCCGAATGCGGGGTGCCGGCGTTCGACCTGCCGCATTT
>JACCSI010000057.1 GCA_013813075.1 Acidobacteriota bacterium
GCTGTTGGGCGGTCGATACAACCTCCACGTCTCCAAAGCCGGCTACGTCAGCATGTCGTACGGCCATGCCCGCCGACCGTTTTGCCGGTGGCATGCCCAATATGAGCAACGCCATGACTCGGGCTGACGGCACCTTTCAGATTGGCGGACTCGCACCAGGCGCCTACAACGTGACTCTGCGCCCGCGCGGTGCCTGACGCCAATTCGGAGTTCGCGAACGTCCGTGTCACCGTCGGCGGCGCCGACGTGGAGAACGTGCTGCTTGTGAGCTCGCGCGGCGCCGTCCCACGCTGAATAATCACCACGGACGACGGTACGCTGCTACCGGTCCGGGCGCAACGTCCGACAGAACGGCCTGGCGCGGGCCATCTTCGCGCAGTCTGAAGCAGGAACCCAAACACGTCTGCGGCACTCTCGGCATGGCGTCGGCAGCCTTGATGCAGAACGACTTCGACACCGCCGCGAAAATGCTGTGAATCGCCGTTGCAACAGATCACCAGCACCAAGTAGGTCAGCGTGGCGCCTGGTGCGGACCCTCGTCTCTGGTCCGCGCTAGAAGTAATCGTTGCGCCAGTACACGACCTGGTGCGCGTCGAGCGGCGGAAGCGGTAGGGTGCGATCTCTAAGCGGACGAATCATCATCGCGCCACCGGTTGCGTGCTCGTCGGTGCGCGTCACCTGGGGCGGTACGAACCCCTGCGGCAACCACGCACGAATCTCCGGGGCGTCGAGGTGTGGTGTACGTGCGAGCATCACCTGCAGCATCGCCCCGAGCCTGGCGCCGGACGGATCGCGATCGCCCGCCTCTTCGAGAAACCACTGGCCGTGATAGATCGTCGAGACCAGATAGGCCACAGCCTGATGCCCCTCTTCCGTTACGAGAAACTCGACCTCCCGGAGGCCGGCCGCGCCGAGACCTGAATGGAGGCGGCGCTTGGCAATGCCGTAACGAATCCAGTCTTCTGTGCGATCGAGCGCCAGCCGAGCGCCCTCCGCGCGCTTGGCGCTCATTTCGGCAATCGCCGGAATATCGCGGTCGTCACCCGCCCGTACCAGCACCGCCGGGGCGCCGCCCTCTCGCTCGACCACCAACCGCGATTCGAGGAGAGGGACCGGGACGAAATTCAGCTGCTCGTAGAAGGCGGTGTCGATTTCGGAGAACAACATCGCGTACTCGTAGCCTTCGGTCACCGCTTCTTCGAGAATCGCTTCGAGCAGGCGGCGCGCGCCACCACGACCGCGACGCGATGGCGAGGTGAACACCGCGCCAATGCCAAGCAGCCGGCGAATACGTCCCTCGACACGTGCGCTGAGGTCGTAGCGCTTGGCACTCGAGGTCACCGTGCCGTCTTCAACGAGCGCCACGCGGTCCAGGTGTGACCCGCCCCATGCCGTGCGCCGCTGGGCCTCCCAGAAGCGCCCGTATTGGGGGAAGTCGAGACCATCGTTCCAAATCGCAAAGGATTCGTGCTGAATCTGGAGGAGATGGGCACCGGTCGCGGGCACCAGTTCAGCCACGATTAAACCCGCGGGGCGCAAGGGCAGTCAAACCCAACAGCCATGATTTTGAGAGAGGTTACCGCATGAAGGCTGCACTTACTTGCCTGATCTTGCTTGCCTGGGTGCCGGCCATGACCGGGGCGCCTGTGGAAGTGCCAAACGACGATGCGGCTATCGCGCATGCGCTGAATCGCCTGGCATTCGGCGTGAGACCAGGCGACGTCGAACGCATCAAGTCCAAGGGCCTTGGGCGGTGGATCGATGAGCAGCTCCGTCAAGAGGGTGTCATCGACGACGCACTGCAAAGCCGCCTCGCCAAGCTGACGACCCTGACATTGGATGCGAGCACCATCGCCACGGACATCTATCTCCCGGCACGGCGGGAACGACGGCAACGCCGGCAGCAGGCAAGTCAGATGGAGCCGACCGATCAGCCGAAGAGCGCCCAGATCGCTAGTGCCGCGAGGCAGGACCAGCGCCGCGTCTTCGCCGAGCTGGCGGAAGCCAAACTGCTCCGCGCCATCCACAGCGAGCGGCAGCTCGAAGAAGTACTCGTGGACTTCTGGTTCAACCACTTCAATGTGTTTGCACGCAAGGGACAGACCGAGGTCTACATCACCGAGTACGAGCGTGATGCCATCCGGCCGCGCGTTTTCGGCACCTTTCGCGATCTTCTCGGCGCGACAGCGAAGAGCCCGGCGATGCTTGTTTACCTGGATAACTGGCAGAGCGCCGCACCGAATACGGCGATACAGGCCAGGACCCCGGGCCGGACGCGCGGCATCAACGAGAATTACGCGCGTGAACTCCTCGAATTGCACACCCTGGGCGTTGACGGGGGCTACAGCCAAGAGGATGTCGTCAATGTCGCCCGCGCATTCACCGGGTGGACGGTCGGCCGCCCTGGCGAGACGGGATTCCGGTTTGCGCCGGCGATGCACGATCGCGGCGCCAAGAAGGTACTCGGTCAGACCCTGCCAGCCAACGGCGGCATCAACGACGGCGAACGGGTGCTCGACATCGTCGCTGCACATCCGGCCACGGCGAAGCACATCGCATTCAAGCTGGCACAGCGGTTCGTGAGCGACGATCCGCCGACAACGGTTGTCGAGCGCGCTGCACACACCTTCCAGAGTACCAGCGGCAACCTGCGCGAGGTCATCCGGACCATCGTCACGTCCCCGGAGTTCTTTGGCAAGGAACATCGTCTCGCGAAAGTCAAAACGCCGTTCGAGTTTGTCGTGAGCGCGATGCGGGCAACCGGAGCCGAGCTGCGCCAACCGCAGCGCGTCGTCCGTGCACTGGCGGAGATGGGGATGCCGCTGTACCTGTGTCAGCCTCCGACCGGCTATGCCGAAACCGCCGATGCCTGGGTATCGTCGGGGGCCCTGGTCAACCGCATCAACTTTGCCGTCGCGCTCGCGCCAACGCAAGCCCAGTCGATAGGGTCGGCTGAATTTCAGAAACAGTAACGGATCCGGTAAAAGGACTCGCCATGTTGACGCGACGTGTTTTCCTCAAGTCGAGTGGGATGGCCATGGTGACGCTCGGCTTCGCGCCGTCGTTTCTGGCACGCACGGTCGAAGCCGCTGGAGCGCGACGCAAATTGCTGATTGCCGTGTTCCAGCGTGGTGCGGTCGATGGGCTCAACATGGTCGTGCCGTACGGCGAAGCCGACTACTACAAGGTGCGGCCATCGATTGCGATTGCACGGCCGGGCACAGGCGACGGGGCGGCGTTGGACCTCGACGGATTCTTTGGGTTACACCCGCGAATGTCCGCGCTCCAACCGCTGTGGGACAACCGGTCCCTGGCCGTGGTGCATGCGGCCGGATCGCCGGACAGCACACGGTCGCACTTCGACGCACAGGACTACATGGAGTCGGCTACGCCTGGCGTGAAAAGCACCAGGGACGGCTGGCTGAACCGCTACATGCAGGTCGCCCACACGCACGACACGCCGCTCAGCGCGGTGGCAATGACGCGGCAGATGCCGCGGTCGCTCCAAGGCGTGGCGCCGGCCTTGGCGATGGGTAGCGTCACTGAGTTTGCGGTGCGCGGCGCGACCGGCACTCAGGAGACGTTTGAAGAAGCGTATGCCAAGGCCGCCGACCACGTGCTCAAGGGCACTGCGCACGATGCCTTCGACGCGATGCGCACCCTGTCGTCCAAAACCGGGGGACGCGCCTATCGCGCCGCGAATGGCGCCCAGTACCCACGCACTCCGTTCGGCCAGTCACTGCAGGAGATTGCAAAGCTCGCCAAGGCCGACGTCGGGCTCGAAATTGCGTTCGCCGAAAGCGGCCAATGGGACCATCACGTCAATGAAGGTGGCCCTGCGGGCCAGATTGCCAACCGCCTGGACGATTTCGCCAGCGGCATCGCGGCTCTCGCGCGTGACCTTGGTGACCAGATGGCCGACACAGTCATCC
>JACCSI010000059.1 GCA_013813075.1 Acidobacteriota bacterium
CGTCGAGTCCTTGCGATAGACTCCAGCGCCATGAAGATCTTGAGAGGACCTGTGATCCGCGTCCTCGGCGCCGCGTTGCTGTTCATTTTGGTTGTGGCCCTGTCCCAACCCGTTTCCGCTCGGCCCCAATACCTGGCCGCTTTCCAGGCCGACCCGTTTCGGCGAGCCGAGGTGGACGGGTGCGGCACCTGCCACGTGAACAGTGCGGGCGGCGGGGCGCGCAATGACTTCGGCAGCGCATTCGACGCGGCATCGCGTGAGATCACGCCGATGTTGCGGTCTAATTTTCCGCAACAGTTCAAGTTCGACACGGCGAAATTGCCGGACGGCTCGACTTTTGCGTTCTCCGATCCGGCGAGCAAGTTTGTCGTCCTCGAACGCCAGAACCAGAAAATCGTCGTGGATGTGGCGGCGCTGAGCGTGCCGAAGACGGACCCCGTTCCTGTTGCCGAAAATCGCATGAGTTTTTTCGTGACCAGCGCTGGCGTGGCCCCAGGCGCTATTGGCGGGCTGTCCGGTGCGGACCGTCACTGTCAGGATCTGGCGAAGGCCGCGGCTGCGGGCGATCGCAGCTGGCGCGCCTACCTGAGCACGAGTTTCGACGGCAAACCGGCCGTCAACGCCGGTGACCGGATCGGCAGTGGTCCTTGGTACAACGCCCAGGGGCTTTTGGTCGCTCGGGGTCCGGCGGATTTGCACACCAAAGACCGCTTTCGGCCTGAGGTGCTCACCACTGAAAAGGGCGACCGCCTCAGCCCAGCCGAGGTGGCCCCCGACCTGGCGCTGGGGATTCTCACCGGTTCGCTGTCCAATGGCACGGCAGCGGTGGGCAAAAGCTGCAACAACTGGACGAGCCTCGCCGAAGGTGACGCTGTAGTTGGCGATGTGGCAACCTCCTGGAACGCGGCGCGCACCATCGGCTGCGGCCAGACATCTCCAGGCGCGGCGGCGCCGAAACCGCGCCTCTACTGTTTCGCGCTCCGCTGATTGACTGACCGCGTCCGCCTGCCCGTTGAAGCTGACAAGTTTGTGCGGTGCGGCTGGGATTTGCCGTCGTAGCGCCCGTTTTTGGGCGATAATAGAGGGCCTTGTCCGGAGTCCCGCTTGGAGCCATAGCCAGTCAGCGGCGCGACTGATAGGTTCCGGGGTCGTAGGTGGCACGCCGGCCTGTCCGTGCTCAGAGTCGTAGGTATCTCGCTCCACGCGGTTGCCGTCGGTCGGGGAGGTTTCGGCATGAGAGTGTCATTCGTCAGTTGCGGCCTGGCATGGGTCGCCGTGCTGCTGCTCTCGCAGAGCGGCGGCAGCACGGCCCGGGGCCAGGAACCCGCACCCTCCGTGTCGGTCGAGCCGCAGCAGGCGTTCGTCCAGCAATACTGCGCGGGGTGTCATAGCGACCGGGTCAAAAGCGGCGGCTTTTCCTGGTCGGAAATCGACCTCGCCCATCCGGATCGCAACGCGGAGCAAAGCGAAGAAGTCATTCGGAAGCTGAGAGCCGGCCTGATGCCTCCGGCAGGCTCGCGTCGCCCAGAGCCGGCGGTGATGCAGGCGTTCAGGACGTCGCTCGAGACCAAGCTTGACGCGGCGGCAACGGCGCGGCCCTACTTCAAGGCACCCGAACTGCATCGCATCAATCGCCGCGAGTACCGCAGCGCGATTCGCGATCTTCTCGGCATCGACGTTGACGTCTCGGCACTGTTGCCGCCCGACGCCCGCACCGGCTCGTTCGACAACATGGCAGATGCGCTTACGGTCAACCCTGCGTTGATGCAGGCCTACATTCGGGCCGCCGACAAGGTCGCGCGTCAGGCGCTGGGCGACCCGCAGGCGCCGCCGGTGATGGTGAAGTACGACGTGCCGAAAGTCGTCAACCAGATGCGCCATCTCGAGGGCGCCCCGTTTGGCACGCGCGGCGGGGTTGCCGTCATCCATCAGTTTCCGGCCGATGGTCAATACACGTTCAAGTCCGACCTCTATTACTACTATCTCGGCGAGTTGATCGGCGGCAACCTGCCCGACTCGTTGCAGGGGCAGGAACTCGAGATTTCCGTAGACGGTGAGCGCGTTGCTGCGTTCACGGTCGATCCATTGCTTGAAGGCAATACCGGCACGCTCGTGACGCCGCCCATCGCCATCAAGGCCGGGCCGCGCCGGCTAGCGGCGTCGTTTGTCGCCAAGGCTGACGGCGCGGTCGAAGACTCGGTGCGATTGGTAGAGCAGACGTTGATGGATGTCAGCGTCGGTCTGCACCCGGGGATGACGACCCTGCCCCATCTGCAGACATTTACGGTGGTCGGCCCGGTCAACATCACCGGGGTGTCCGAGACACCGAGCCGCAAACAGCTCTTGACCTGTAGGCCAAGCGACGAATCGCAGGAACCTGCCTGCGCCAGGCGCATCATCAACACACTGGTGCGGCGCGCCTTTCGCCGCCCGCCAGTGGCAGAAGATGTCGATACGCTGATGCAGTTGTATGAGGTCGGCCGCCAGGAAGGATCGTTCGAAGCCGGTATCCGCACGGTGGTCCAGGCGACAATCTCGAGACCAGAGTTCGTCTTCAGGTTCGAGCGCGTGCCGGACGGCCTGCAACCCGGTCAAAGCTATCGCATCAGCGATTTTGAGTTGGCGTCGCGCCTCTCATACTTCCTCTGGGGCACGGGTCCGGATGAACAGCTGATTGACGTGGCCAGCGAGGGGCAGCTTCGCCATCCGGCAATCCTGGAAAAGCAGGTCAGGCGGATGCTCGCCGATCGCCGTGGCGAAAGTCTCTCGACCAACTTCGCGGCGCAGTGGCTGCGGCTGACCGGGTTGGCCGAGGTCCACCCTGAACCGACGATTTTCCCCGACTTCACACGTAACCTCGCGCAATCGATGCGTCGGGAAGTGGAATTGCTGTTCGAGAGCGTGGTCCGCGAGGATCGCGCCGTGACCGACTTGCTCAGCGCCGACTACACCTTCGTCGACGAGACATTGGCGAAGCACTACGGCATCCCCAACATCGCCGGGCCGCGATTCCGCCGCGTCGCAATAACCGACCCGAATCGTTTCGGGCTGCTGGGCCGGGGTGCGATTCTGACCATGACCTCATTGGCCAATCGCACCTCGCCGGTGGCGAGAGGCAAGTACGTGCTCGAGGTGTTGTTTGCGGCGCCGCCGCCATTGCCGCCGCCCGGTGTGCCACCCCTGCCGGAGAGTGTCAATAATGCCGCGGTCCTGCCGGTCCGAGAACGCCTCGAGCAGCATCGCAAGAACCCGCAGTGCGCTGGCTGCCATCGCATCATGGATCCCATCGGCTTGACGCTCGAGAACTTCGATGCCACCGGTCGATGGCGTACCAATGACGGGTTGACCCGTGTCGATGCGATGGCGGAACTCTACGACGGCCGAAAACTGGATGGGCCGGTCAGCCTCCGCCAGGCGCTCGTCAGCCACAGCGATGCATTCCTCGGCGGGTTTTCGGAGAATCTCCTGAGCTATGCTCTGGGCCGTGTGCTGCAGGCCGAGGACATGCCGGCGGCACGTGCTATCGCGCGCCAGGCAGCTCGCGAGAACAGCCGGCTTTCGGCCTTCGTGACCGCCGTCGTCAACAGCGCCGCATTTCAAATGAGGACGCTCGCAGTCGAAACCGAGACCGCGAGCAAAGAGGGCAAGGGAGAATTTTAATGTTCATTACGAAGAAGGCGATGTCCCGGCGCACCGTCCTGCGCGGCATGGGCGCAGCGGTGGCCCTGCCGTTCCTCGACGCGATGCTGCCAGCCCAGACCCCAGTCAAGGATATGGCCGGGATCCTGCCCAAAAGCCGCTTTACAGGTATCGAGATCGTGCACGGCGGTGCCGGCAGCACCGAATATGGCACCCTCAATAATCTGTGGACGCCGACCACGCCGGGCCGCGACTTCGAGTTCACGAAAATTCTCAAGCCGCTCGAACCGTATCGTGAGTACACGACGCTGATTACCGGCACCGAGTGCAGCAGCGCCAATCCGCGGTCGGCTGAAGAAGTCGGTGCTGATCACTTTCGATCGAGTGCCGTCTTCCTCACCGGTGCCTATCCCAAGCAGACTGAAGGCTCCGATATTCGCAACGGGGTGTCGGTCGACCAGCTCTATGCCGCGCGGTTTGGGCAGGACACGCCGCTGCCTTCGATGCAGCTGTGTATCGAGAATCTCGATTCGTCAGGTACCTGTGGCTACAACTACAGCTGTGCCTACATGGACACGATCAGCTGGGCGTCGCCAACGACGCCATTGCCAATGACCCGCGACCCGCGCCTGGCGTTCGAGGAGCTTTTTGGCAGCGGCGGATCGGCCCAGGATAGGGCGAACCGAAATCGGGTCAATCGCAGCATCCTCGACAGCATCACGCGGGACATGACTCGGCTACGTCGCAACCTGGATGCCAAGGATTCCGGGCGGCTGAACGACTACCTCGACAACATCCGCGAGATCGAACGGCGCATTCAGAAGATCGAGGCATACAACGTGGCGCATGGCCCCGAACGGGAGTTGCCCGCCGCGCCCATTGGCGTGCCCGATTCGTGGGAAGAGCACGTCAAGCTGATGTTCGACCTGCAGGTGCTGGCTTTTGCGGCGGACGTGACGCGTGTCTCCACCTTCAAGTTGAGCCGCGATACCAGCAACCGGGTCTTCGCAGAAAGCGGATGCCTGACCCCGTGGCACTCGGCATCACACCACGGCGAGCGGGCCGAAACGATCGAAGATCAGGGCAAGATCAATAAGTACCACCTCTCGATGCTGGCCTACTTTGTCGACAAGCTGAAGAACACGCCCGACGGAGATGGCAATCTGCTCGATCACTCTCTCGTCCTCTACGGCAGCCCGATGGGCGATGGCAACGTGCACGGCCACAGACGGGTGCCCATGGTCCTGATGGGACACGCCAATGGCGCCCTCAAGGGCAACCTGCACGTCGCCACGCATGACGATCCGCCGCAGGCGAACATTTTGCTGACCGTGATGCAGAAGCTGGGCGTTGAGGTCGACAGCGTCGGCAACAGCACCGGCACATTTGCAATCTAGCCTCGGGAGACACGATTGATGGTAGCCCAGCGCCTGCTCATCGGATGCTGCATCGCGATGCTGTCTGGCAGCTCACCCGTGCTTGGTGCGGAGAGTGTGCTGGCCGACGCCGCCATGACTGGTGACATGGCGGCCGTGCGGGCCTTGCTGAGCCGCAAGGCCGACGTCAACGCCGCGCAGGGAGACGGCAGCACCGCGCTGCACTGGGCCGCCTACAAAGGCGACGCGGCCATGGTGCAGTTGCTGATCGCCAGCGGCGCGGCGGTAAATCTCAAGACGCGGCTCGGTGGCATCACGCCGCTGATGATGGCAGCGAAGAACGGCGACGCCGCCATTCTCAAGTTGCTGCTCGATGCCAAGGGCGCCGTCGGCGCCCCCAACAGCAACGGCACCACACCGCTGATGCTGGCGGCGGCATCGGGTAAGGCCGATGCGGTCAGCCTCCTGCTGGACCGCGGCGCGGACGTCAACGCCAAGGACTCGACGCACGGGCAGACAGCGCTGATGTTTGCCGCGGCTCAGGGTCGTCTTGATGCGATCACGGTGCTGGTCAAACGAAACGCCGACCCCAACGCCATTACCAAGGTCAGTCTGATCGTCAGTCTGAGCGAGCGCTACAAGCAACAGACACAAGGCAAGGGGAGCCGCGAGATTACCGGCGAGGGTGGTCGCAGCGACATCACCTCGATGGGCGGCATGACGGCCCTGATGTTTGCCGCGCGCGAAGGGCACCGCGATGCAGTGCGCGCGCTCGTCGGCGCCGGGGCCGACGTCAACAAGGTGAACGCCTCAGACGACACCAGCGTGCTGACGCTGGCGATCGTCAACGGCCGCTTCGATATTGCCAAGTTCCTGCTTGACAGCGGCGCCAATCCCAATCTCGTGAGCAAGACCGGCCTCGGTCCGCTGTACGCCACCGTTGACGCCCAGTGGCCGGAGCGCACATGGTATCCACCGGCCAGCGTCACCGAGGAGACGGTCTCCTCGCTCGAGTTGCTGAAGGCGCTGCTCGACAAGGGGGCTGACCCGAACGTTCGATTGGGAAAAAAGCCGTGGTACCGGACGTTTCACGGCGATTGGGCTGATCCGACCGGCGCGACCGCATTCTGGCTGGCGGCCAAAGCCGATGACGTGGCGGCGATGAAAATTCTTATCGCCGGTGGTGCCAACCCCAGCATCCCATCGACCAAGGGCGTCTCGCCGTTGCAGGTGGCATCGGGCTACGGTTTCGAGCCACAGGTGAGCAACTTTGCACCCAGGGCCCGCCTCGCCGCCGTGAAATATCTGGTCGAAGAATGTGGTGCGGACGTCAACGCGAAAGACAGTCAGGGCTACACCCCGCTCCACGGCGCCGCGCTGACCGCAGAGCACGACCTCATCTTGTATTTGATAGCGATGGGTGCCGATGTGAGTGCGCGGGCAAAGAGCCCGGTGGGCGCAGAACGAGAAGGCGACAAGCCAGCGACTGGTGGCGACACCGTGGCAGATATGGCGAATGGTCCGCGAGCGCACAACATGCAGTTTCCGGAGACGGTCGAACTGCTCGAGCGGCTGGGCTCCGAGAATTCGAATAACTGCCGTTACGCCACCTGCATCATCAAGACGCTTCCATCAGCCAAGAAGCAGTAGCCGGCGTCCGTTGATGGAGGTCCGGGTCTTCCCGCACTCGACTCGCCCTGGTGTCGGAATGAAACCGCGTCAAGACGGCCGGCGCCCTCTTCTGCCGCAACACTCGCGGCATTGCCCGGTTCTCGAGGCGGGCAGCGCCCTCGGCTTTCTCGTCTATCCGCCGCTCGAGGAAAATGAAGCCTTTCACGTCGAGTGCCAGGGAGACGGCCGCTATCGCTTCAGCTTCTTCATGGGTAAGCGCGGCGGGCAGTGGCGACCGTTGTTTGCCATCAACATGACACTGCCTATGGGCAGCGTTGGCAAAATCAGCGAAGAGGTGGAGTTCATGCTGCCGAACACGCCGATCACTCCAGAGGCAGCGAGACAAATGGCGCGCATGTTCATTGTGCCGGAAGATCTTGGCACTCCGGCTGGCGCGATTACCCTGCGTGGTGCGACAAATTTCCACACTCCTGAAGGCTGGGACACCGTCTACACACCGGTCTTCAACAACATCGAGCGGCCGATTGCGCCGATGCTGATCGTCAGGGTCGAAACCGACTGGTACGCTCACGAAACCGAGTTTCGCTACGTCCTTCAGCCTGGAGAGGGGATTCCGGGCGCACACAACATGCC
>JACCSI010000060.1 GCA_013813075.1 Acidobacteriota bacterium
GCTCCAGGAGGTGCAATGCGTAGAGCACTTCGTCGGGACTGCCGTTCAACTGCGACACGATCAAGTCCGACGCCGACCGATCGAGGATGGGAGCGCTCGCCTTTTCAGAGTCAAGACGATGCTGATGAATGCTTTCGCGCAGATTATCGACGTATTGCAGGCGCGCCACCCACGCTGCCCAGAACCAGCCTAGGAGTGCGATCAGCGCGATCCAGCTAATCTGCGTCGGCGCCAATCCGAGGACCGCCGCAAACAACAGGATGGCCAGCCCACCCAGCGCATCACCGATCCGGTAGACGACGGTGTCAATGAACGATTTCACGCGAAACATCTGGTGGGCGTGCACCGGCAAGTAGAGCAGCTCCACCGTGGCTTTGTCCACGGAGTACCGCAACACCTGGTCGCTCGCCTTCAAGGCCCCGACCGCGAGCAGCGATCCGGTGGCGAGCAGACCGAACGAGCTGATGGTCATGGCGGCAGGCACGATGAACAGCGTGAGACCGACGCCGGCCGACCGAAGAATGCGGCCGGTGAAGAGCACCTGCAGCGCCAGCGCAACGAGCCCGGCCAGCATATTGAACGACCCGAAAAACATCGCGAGCTCGTCGGTCGACGGGATGTTCTGCTTGGCAATCGCCTTGAACTGCCAGCCCGTTATCGTCGTCACAAAGGCGGCCAGCCAGACAACAGAAGCAATCGCCGTCAGGTATGGGGAATGACGCACCGTTGAAAAGCTGGTCCACAACCCACCCTCTTCCTGACTGGCGGCGGAGTCGTGCGTGCCAAGCCGGTCCGGTCGATCGCGCCACACGAACCAGACGATGACCGAGGACAGGACGAGGGTGGCGGCGACCCAAAGCAAGGTGCTTTCGGTGCCGAAGCGTGCGACGATTTCGCGCGTCGCCAGCCCACCGACAATCCATCCGAGAATCGCGCCGCCGCCGATCAGGCCGAAGGCGCGCTTGGCCTCGCGGGTCGTCATCACGTAATTCGCGAGCATCCAGACCTGTGTCGGCACGAGCACGCTGAGGGCGCCCACCCACACGTAAATGGCAATGAACAGCGCACCGGAGCCGCCCGCCGGCGCGCCTTTGGCATTCCACCAGAAGCCAACGGCAGTGGCCGCAAACGCCAGCAGGCTGCCAATCTGGACATTGCGAAGGTTGGTACGTGAGCCGGCACGAATGTAGACACCGGCAAGAAATCCGACCAACACCGCAATGGCGATGTCGGCGTAGGGCAAATCTCTCGCGCTAAACCGGTCCAGAAACAGCGCGTCGCGGGCGGCTTTGCTGGCGACCGACCCCGCCATCGTTAAAAACAGATACGCGAAGAGCGGCAGCGCCCGGCCCAGCTCTCGAGGAGTGAGGCCCAACACCCGTTGCACGACAGTGAACATCGACTACCAGGTCCGCCGACTACGCGCGACAGAATTCACAAACGATACAGAACACACCAGGTCCACGCAGGCGCAATCCAGAGAAGACATAGCAGACACAGAATTGCAAGCCAACACCGCGTGACGGAGTGTGGACTTCCAGGGCGTGAGCGCCTTCGGTTCCGGCTGCGAATCCCGTCGATCCATGCGTTCTGTGGATCCGGAGTGTAGCGCGTGTATAAACTAGCTCTGCTAAGCTCCGCCTATGTCCGGCCGCTCCCCTGGTTCATTCGCCAGTCGCCTGCTCGGTCCGCTTGCGCAATTTCGAGCGGGGGAAGGCATCACCGCCGTCCTGCTCTTCGCCTATTCGTTTCTGGCGATGACCGGCTACAACGTCCTGAAGCCCGTGACCCGCGGGTTGTTCATCTCCAGCCTCGGCGCGGACAACCTGCCGTGGGTACAGTTCGGCGCCGGTGTCGTCATCGGCTTCATCATGCAGGGCTACAGCCGCGTCATCGCGTTCGTGCCGCGGCGCTGGATGATTCCCGTCACACAGCTCGGGATGGTCGGGTTGCTGGTCGTCTTCTGGATTCTTTTCAACGGCGCGGGCGACGCCCGCATTGTCGCCGCCGGCTTTTACCTGTTTGGTCTGATCCTCGGCATTCTGCTCATCAGCCAGTTCTGGACCCTGGCCAATGACATCTACGACGCGCGGCAAGCCAAACGACTATTCGGATTCGTTGGCGCGGGCAGCAGCCTCGGCGGCGCCGCGGGCGCGCAACTGACGGCGTCGCTGGTCAAACCGCTGGGCGCCAATGCGATGCTGCTGCTGAGCGCCGCCATGCTCAGCCTCTGCATGATCATCGTGGTCTGGATCGTTCGGCGCGAGAAGAATGCCGGCACCTCCGACGCGAGCAAGACCGGCGAGGACGAGGGCGTCAGCAGCAGCGAAGCCATCGCCCTGCTGCGCTCCTCGCGTCAGCTGCAGCTGATTTCGTTGGTCATCGCCTTCGCCGCGGTCGGGGCGGGCATTATCGAGCAGCAGTTGAACATGGCCGCCGAAGAAGCCAAGGGGGCCGTCAACACGGATTCGATCACGGCGTTTCTGGCGCAGGTTGCCGTGTGGACCTCGCTCATCGGTTTCGTCATTCAGGTCGCGTTCACGAGCCGCATTCACCGTCATCTCGGCATCGGATTCGCGCTGTTGATTCTGCCGGTCAGCCTGGGCGGCAGTGCCGTCCTGATGCTGGCGGCCGGCGCCGTGTGGACAACCGGCGTGGCGAGGGTGCTCGATACGTCGCTGCGCTACACCGTCGACAAAACGTCACGCGAGATTCTGTTTCTGCCGCTGCCGCTCGATTTAAAATACCGGGCCAAGCCATTCATCGATGTCACGGTGGACCGCGTCGCCAAGGGCGTGGGGGCGTTGCTCCTTTTAGTGCTCATCAAAGACTTCGGCCTCGGCCTGACGTGGCGGCAATTGAGCTACGCGAGCCTGTCGATGATGGTGCTGTGGGTGATCTACGCGCTACGCGCCCGCCGGCAGTACCTGGCCGCGTTCCGCCAGAGCATCGAGCAACAATCGGTCGAGCCGGCCGAAATTCGGCTCGACACGGCCGACCTGAACACGGTCGAGACGCTGATACTGGAACTGTCGCATCCCGAGCCGCGCCGCGTGCTATACGCGATGGAACTGCTCGAGTCGCTCGACAAACGTCATCTGGTCAGCCCGTTGCTGCTGCACCATGAGTCGCCACGAGTGCGGGCGCGCGCGATTTCCGTCGCCGAAGCGGCGGGGGCTGAACGTGGCGCCCATTGGCTGCGCGGCGTTGAGCGATCGCTGAAGGACAGCGACGCCGCGGTGCGACTGGCGGCGGTGCGGGCCCTGGCGGTGCTGCAGGGCGAAGAAGCGGCGGAGCTGATGAGGGGTTACCTGCGCGATCCCGATCCCAAAATGGTGGTGACCGCAGCGTCGGCGCTCGCGGAAAGCGCGATCGACACCGACCGGGCCGACGCCGAACATACGCTGCAGACGCTGACCGCGGACACGCGTGAGCAATCCGTGCCGATTCGCCTGCAAGTCGCCCACTCGCTCGGCTACGTGCGCAATCCTCGGTTCCGCCCACTGCTCGTGCCGTTGATGTTCGACGCCGATCTGTCGGTCGCACAGGAGGCGATCCGGAGCGCCGGGCGCCTGGGCTCCGGCGACGCCGATTTCCTCTTCGTGCCGCCGCTGGTGTCGCTGATGCGCAATCGGCTGCTGAAGAGTGCGGCGCGCGAGGTGCTGGTGGCATACGGCGACGAGGTCGTCGCCGCACTCGCCTACTTCCTCCGCGATCCGGAGGAAGACATCTGGGTTCGCCGCCACGTGCCGTCGACGTTGGCGCTCATCCCGACCCAGCGCTCGCTCGACGTGCTGGTCTCGGCTCTCGAAGACCCCGACGGGTTCGTCCGCTTCAAGGCCGGTGCCGCCATCGAACGGCTGCGTCGCAGCGTCCCGCAGTTGCGCCTCGATCGTGCGGTGGTCGAACGCCAGATCTTGCAGGAGACGACGCGCGCTTTCAACGCCTTGACGCTGCATTACAACCTGTTCGTCAACCACGACCTCGACGCCGCGTCGCTGCTGGCCCGTGCGCTCGAACAGAAACATCAGCGCGCCTTCGATCGCATCTTCCGGTTGCTCGGCCTGGTGTTTCCGCCCGAAGACATCAACGCGGTGCGCGTGGCGCGCGACAGTGCCGACCCGCGCCTGCGGTCGGGCGCGATCGAGTACCTCGACAACCTGCTCGAGGGCGACATCCGCCGCCGCGTGATGCTGCTCCTGGAGGAAATGCCCGGCGAGGAACGCGTCCGGCGCGGCAACGTCATCTTCAAGACGCGCGGGCGCGACGTCGAGGACACCGTCGCTCAGCTGGTTCACGACGAAGATCAGGTGATCGCCGCGGCGGCGATTCAACTGGTCGAGCAGCGACAGATGTGGACGCTGGCCGACGACCTCGAACACGCGCTCGCCCACCGCGACGCGCGAGACTGGCACGTCTTCGAAGCGGCCTCCTGGGCGCTGGCGGCCCGTCGCATGCCAATTGAACAGCGACGTGCTTTGTGGCGCGAGCCGCTGCCGGCGGTGGAGCTCGCGACGAGGCTGCGAAGTGTGCCGCTCTTCGCGTTCGTGTCGGTGGACGAACTGTTCCGCATCGCGATGCTGGGGCACCAGGTGCGTCACGAAGGCGGCCGTATTCTCTACGAGGCTGGCCGCTCCGTGGAGTCGCTGCAGTTCCTGCTCGACGGCCGCGTCGGCGCCGCCCGGCCCGACGGCGAGATAAAACACATCGAGGCGCCGGCCGTGCTTGGCTTCGAGGGGGTGATCGAAGGCAGCCCTGCGCAAAAGACCATACGCGCGGTGGACCCGTGCGTCACGTTGTCGCTGACCACCGAACAGTTCCTGTCGCTGCTCTCAGAGAACGTCGAAATTGCACAGGGCATCTTCCGGCTGCTGATCGATCGGCGTGGGCATCCCGGCTGGCACACGGTGTCGCACGGATCCATCGCGCCGGTCCTGGCTCGAAAGGTCGATGCCGGACCGCTGCAGCCTGTCGACACAATTCTGCTGCTGCAGTCGAGCCCGCTGCTCGGGCGTGCGACGGCCACCCAGCTTGTGGGCCTGGCCGCCGTGGCGCGCCCGGTGGTGTTGAAAAAGGGGTCCGATCCGCTCGTCGGAGCTGAGCCGTCAATTCTGGTCGTGCTCAGCGGCGCCGTGCGTATCGAGCGTGATGGCGTTCCCCCCGAAACAGCCGCGCCGGGCGACGTTGTCGGCATTTACGAAACGCTCGGCGGCGTGGCATTCCCCGTCCGCGCAGAAGTGGAGAGCGAGGGCAAGGGACTGCGTTTCCTCAGCTCGGATGTGCTCGATCTCTTGGCAGACGACATCGGCCTGCTGCGCGGGATCTTTTCCGCCTTGCTGCGTGTGCCCGAACGAACATCGGCCCCGCACGTGCATTGACACCTCTGATCCGGCCACCACCCCGCGCCGTTTAACCTTTGGCGCCGCAGGCAATCCAACCTGGGTAGAAAGTATTCTGCCAGTCCACGCCTTGGTGGCACCGGAGGTTTAGCAATGACGACACGAATTCTCATCGCCGCAGGTTTGGCTGCAGTATTGGCGGGCGGCAGCGCAGCCGCCTTGGAACAGCCGCCGCAGAGTGGCCGGCGCATGGAGCGGAAGCCAGGCAAACCTGTCGCGCCCAGGCAGGGCCCACGCCGCAGCGGGCCTGGAATGGACTTGGCTTTGCGCGGTATCGACTTGACTGACGCGCAGCGCGAACAGGGCCGCGTCATTGGCGAATCGCACAAGGCCGAGCTCCGAGAGGTCGCGACCAAGCTACGCGCCGCACAACATGCG
>JACCSI010000088.1 GCA_013813075.1 Acidobacteriota bacterium
TCCTTGATCAGGTCGGCGGCTTCGTCGCTGCCGTCGGCGCGCTGGCGGCGATGGTTCGCTGCGCGTGCTACCGCTTTGGCGGCAGCAGTGCCTTGGGAAACTTGGCGACGACCGTGTAGTTCGGGTCGACGATGTTGGCGACCCGGACCACACCGGCTTGCGAGACGATCTGGTACGCCTCCATCTTTTCGAATCCGTAGTCGGCCACCAGCCACTCGATGAGTTCGACGTAGGCGATGCGCATCGCGTCGACCAGCGGTCGAACGCTGCCGGCGACCATGATGAATTCATCGTTCTCGATCCGCGGCCAGCGAATCCGCTTGCCCTTGATTAGATCGAACTGCAGCGTCACGTCGGCGGTGGATTCGAGGCCGGAGCCCACGATCTCGCCATCGCCCTGGAGGGCGTGGAAATCGCCGAAGTAGAACAGCGCACCCGGGTGAAACACCGGCAGATGCACCGTGGCGCCCTGCGCCACATCCGCCGCATCGAGGTTGCCACCGAAGTCGCCCGGCCATAAGCCTCCCCACGCCTCCTCGCCCGCGGGGGCCACCGCCACACGACCAAGCATTGGCCGCAGCGGAATCTCGATGCGCTTACTGGCGGACTTGGGCAGCTCCAGGATGCCGAGCATCCGCTGGCGATCGATCTGCCAGACGAAGCGTCGCGCCGGTAGCGGCTCGTTGAGCATCCGCGTGCGACCGTCGCCGGCGACGCCGCTGATGCCCGCGGCGGTGACGTTGGAGACGGCGACGTCGCGATTCGGCGTGAGCGTAACAATCTTCACGAGCAGGGTGTCGCCGAGCTCGGCGCCGTCAATGAAGAACGGTCCGACTTCGCCCGGCCACGGCCCGGCGGTCTTCGGGTCGTAGTAGTCACCTGGACGTGACCACGTTTGTGTTTCGACCGTGTCTCCGGGCTTGATTCGCAAGACGGCCGGCCGCACCGCGAACGTCTGCACACCCGCCGTGGGCTTGTACTTGTGCGTCGTCTGCGCCGGCGCAGCGGTGGCAGAGAGCGAGAGCGTCAGCACGATCAGGGGTAGGATTCGCATCGCCCGGGATGATCGCACAGTTCGCACCGCGGCAGCCTTCGAGCCGCGCTTCCACGGGAAAACTGATAACTTTGCACCTTCACCACGATGACGACTTCGCCGGATCACCAGGTCTTCCTTCTCTCGCCCGCCTTCTGCGGCGGCCGCCGCGCAGGATACCTGCTGCGTCCACAGTCAACGATGCAGCTGTCGATAAAGCTTGCCGCCGGGGCGCTGACACTGGGCGAGGCGTTCTCATTCATGAGCGGCTTGTACTTTCGCGGAAAACTTGGCTACGCGAAGCATTTCGGACGGCACGACACGCCGGTGCAGGTCATCACGCCGACACGCGGACTGATGTGTCCCGATGCCACCGTCAGCGCCGCCTTGCTTCGAGAGTTTGCGGAGGTCGACGTCGATGGCGCGGATGTGCGCTATCGCGCGCCGCTCGATCGTTCGATTCGCAGCCTCGCCACGACACTGGAAAATAGCGCGCGGGTGGTGCTGCTGGGAAGCATTGCCACCGGCAAGTATGTTGATGCGCTGTCGGCGGTGCTAGGAGCGCAGCTGCACTTCCCGTCGGCGTTCGTGGGACGCGGCGACATGAGTCGTGGCGGCCTGTTGTTGCGCTGCATTGCCTCCGGTGTTGAGCTGGAATATCGGGCACTGGTGGCGCAAACAATCCGCCACGGCACGCGACCGCCCAAGCTGGCGCCGATCGCGCGCACACTCTGACCCGGCGGCTCCGGCGGCATCCACCTTGCTTTCCCAGTTAGCCCCGTTACGCCACCGTGACGAGGCACCTATTTCCGAGGAGACGTGCATGTTTCAAAATGTAAGCGATTGGGAACGCGTCGCATCAGTTGCGGCCGGCACCGCATTGATGGTGATGGGCGCCCGGCAGCGGCCCGCCAACAGGATGGCCACGTCGGCCGGTGCGAGCTTGATCGCGCGCGGCATCGCGGGATATTGCCCCATCAACGCCATGCTGGGGCGCCCCTCCGATCGGGTGAACACGAAGCAAGCCCTCGGCGGCAACCGCGGTGTGCATGTCTACGAAAGCATCACCATCAACCGGCCGGCGGCGGAACTGTTTCGGTTCTGGCGCGACTTCTCGAACCTGCCGCGCTTCATGGAGCATCTCGAAGACGTGCGCGTCACCAGTCCGACGCGCTCGGTCTGGACCGCGAGGGCACCCGTAGGGATGCGCGTGAAGTGGGAAGCGGACGTGATCAACGAAATCGACGGCGAGCTGATCGGGTGGCAATCTACCGAAAATGCAGATGTCGCCACCGCTGGGTCGGTCCGCTTCGTCCCCGCAGACCGGGATGGGACCGAGATCGTCGTGCACTTGCAGTACGAGCCCCCCGCGGGGAAGCTCGGCTCACTGGTCGCATCAGTATTCGGCCAAGAACCCTCGCAGCAGATTCGGTCGGACCTGCGACGCCTGAAAACGCTGCTCGAAGCCGGCGACGTTCCGCGGCACCTCGCGGTCAACTCGCGGGCCGCCGGGGCATCACCCGGCCTACTGACCTGATGACAGCTCCGGACAGGCTGGTTCGACCGGTCGCGGCCGGAACGTAGGCTCGCAACAACGCCGGTCGAGTCAATCGCCGACTGCCGAAGCCGCCGCGCGGTTAGTTGTCCGCGAGCCAGCCCTGGTCAATCGCGTATCGCACCAGATCGGCACGGCTGTGCAGACCCAGCTTTTCGGTGGCGCGATACCGATATGTCTCCACCGTCTTGACGCTCACATCGAGCTTGGCGGCGATCTCCTTGTTGCTGTAGCCGTGTGCCACATGACGCACCACTTCACGCTCGCGCTCGCTCAGCGCTGAACTTGGCGCCAGCGCAGTGCGGCGCTGCCCGAGCTTACTGACCAGTTGTCCGGCGATTGACGAGTCGAGGTAGGTACCGCCCTCCCCGACGACCTCGATGGCTCGCAGCAACTCGCTGGCGGCCGATCGTTTGAGCACGTACCCCGAGGCACCGGCATCCATCAAGCTGCGGAGGTAGCCCCCTTCTTCGTGCACCGTCAGCGCCAACGTGCGGACCTCGGGCTGGCTTTCTTTCAACTTGCGGGTCACCTGGGCGCCGTTCATTCCCGGCAGCGACACGTCCATGACGACGACATCGGGGTGCAGGCGTTCCACGGCGGAGATTGCCGTCAGCCCGTCGGCCGCTTCGCCAACAATCTCAAATCGGGCGTCGGTGCCGAGGAGCGATCGCAGACCTTCGCGAACGACCATGTGATCGTCAACCAGCAGCAGGCGCAGCTTTTTCGTCATCCGACGGGTCCTCAGCTTTCAATGGCACTCGCAGAAAGAGAGTCGTCCCGTGCCCGGGACTGGACTCGATATGTAGTTCGCCGCCAACCAGGGCCGCACGTTCGCGCATGCCAGCCAGCCCCAAGCGGCGATCCGGTGAGCCGTGGCCATGCAATCGCTCTGCCGGGAAGCCTACGCCGTCGTCTTCGACAATGGCCCGCAGCAGATGGTCTTGGCGTTCCACGATAATACTGACGTATTGCGCTCGGGCGTGCTTGACGATATTGGTCAAGGCCTCCTGGACAATGCGGTAGACCGTGGTTTCGATAGCCGAATCCAGACGCACGGTGAGATCGCAGTGTACGTCGACTTCGATACTGTAGCGTTCCCGGAAATCATTGGCGTAATTCGTGACCGCCGCTTCAAGCCCGAGGTCGTCTAGCGCCGACGGCCGGAGCTCGAGGGCCAGATGATGCGCATCCCGGGCCATCACATCGGAGAACACCTGCAGTTTGCAGATGAGCTGATGTAATTCTGGCGTTTCCGCAGTCTGTTGTGCAAGCTGATTGAGCCCGAGCGAGAGTCCGACCAGATGCTGGCCAAGCTGATCGTGCATTTCGCGCGCAACACGCGTGCGCTCGGCTTCCTGGGCCCCGACCAGCCGACGCACGACGTCTTCTCGCGTCGCCTCGAGCTCCTTGCGGTCGGTGATGTCCGTATACATCCGCAGCATTCCGGAAAACTGTCCGGTTTCGTCGACGAGCAGGCTGGTCGAGACGCTCGTCCACATGAGCACGCCATCACGCCGCAACCGAACTTCCGAGCGACCGCGCTGACCGGTGTGGCGCTTCTCGAATTCGGCATCGGCTTGGCCTGCGTCCTCGACGTGCAGCACGTCGGACGAGGGCACGCCTAGCAGTTCGGCAGCGGCTCGTCCCACCATCCTCGAGAACTGGGGATTGACGAATGCGATGCAGTTGTGGGCATCGACGATGCAGATGCCTTCGATCGCCGTTTCAACGATCTCTCGGTAGCGCGTTTCGCTTTGACGCAGCGCCTGTTCGGATCGCCGCTGGTCCGAGACGTCGGTCAGCACCGTGTGATACGCCAGCCTGCCCCCGGGAATCCAGTTGCGTCGGCTCATCATCTGCACCGTCCGGACGGGTCCGGATGCGCCCCCCAACACCACCTCTGACGTGACGGTGCTGGTGCCGGCCCGGCACTGCATCAGATGTCGCAACATGCGCTCGACGTCGGCGCGATTTACGAACGCCATGAAGGGTTTCCCGGCCAGCGATTCCGGCTCGCTCCCCAGCAGTTCCGCACCTGCGACATTGATGTCGAGAATGACTCCGGAGGGGTCCAGCGTCGCGTAGCCGAAGGGCGCGTCGTGATACAGCGTCTGGTACGCCGACAACGAGTCCTCGAGCCGGCGATGGAGGTCGAGCCACTGCTCGAGTTTCTCGCGGGCCTCCTCGCGCTGCAGTGCGACCGTCTGCTCGAGCCGGGCGATGCGGGCGGTGTCAGGCGACGGCGGGGCCGAAGAGGGTTGCCGGGAGG
>JACCSI010000122.1 GCA_013813075.1 Acidobacteriota bacterium
CCGCGCGCTAGTGCTCGCACGCGTCGAGCCGGCGCTCGACGTCAGAGCCCGGCGGTCCAAGCCGCCTGCGCTCCGCTCTGCAACTGACAATCGCTGTCACCTGACCGGACTGTTTTTGACCGTCGGTCGTGTCGTTCTTCACAAGGCTACGCGCGCCAGCGCATCGTGACGTCGGTTCTCGGGGGCCCGCCGCTTGCAGTGGGGGTGGCATGGCAGCGAACGTCCATGTCACGCGCGTCAGGTGCCCGTCGTGCGGCGGGTTCGAAGGCATCATCGCGCACGAGAGTTCCAGTGACCGCGGATGTCTCTGCATCAGATGTGAGTACGTGTGGTGGCTTCGACCCGCCGCCCGAAGCCGTCAGCACACTCGCCACGAGCGCTCCACGCACGAGTCTTCTCACCAGATGAAGGCGCAAGTGCGCGCCTGATTCATCACGGCCTTGTGAGGCCAGCGAGTCAGGGCCCACGGTGCGAGAGCGGCGCATCCCTCAGCTGTCGCAGCGCATCCCTCAGCTGTCGCAGCGCATCAAGGTTCTTCTCGTCGAGCGGATCGGCCGCGATCAGGTTTGGCTTGTTGCCGTCGTTAGATTTCTGCGTCTCAATCAGAATCGGCAGACCGTGGAAGCGCACGTCGTGCATCAAGCGGGCGAACGGCTCGAGACCGAGGCAACCAGCGCCGATATGTTCATGCCGGTCGACTCGGCTGCCGCAGGGTCGTTTGGAGTCGTTGCCGTGGAAGAGGCGTAACCGATCGAGGCCGACGAGGCGATCGAAGCCGGCAAACGTCTCGTTGTATCCCGTGTCTGTCGTGATGTCGTAGCCCGACGCTACCAGATGGCAGGTATCCAGACACACGCCGGCGCGTGGCGAGCCCCCGAGATGTTCGATGATCGCAGCTAGGTGCTCGAACCGATAGCCAAGTGTTCGGCCCTGCCCGGCGGTGTGCTCGAACAGGACCATCGTCTTCCGGCGCGGTCGCGCCGAGAACGCCCTCCGGACGGCGTCAGCGATAAGCCGCAGCGCGTCATTCTCGGTGCCCGCGGTGCAGGTGCCAGGATGAATGACGACCCCAAGCAACCCCAGCGCGTGCGCGCGATCCAGTTCGTCGACGAACGCAGCGATCGACATTTGGCGCAGGGCGGGCGTGGTGGTGGCAAGATTAATCAGGTAGCTGGCATGTGAAACAACAGGCGTGATGCCGCTGTCGTCCACGCGGGCACGAAAGCGCTTTACCTCAGCGGCATCGAGGGGCGGGCCCACCCAGCGATTCGCGTTCTTCGCAAAAATCTGCAGCGCCTCACAACCATGAATCACGGCGCGGTCAACCGCCTTCGAGACCCCGCCGGCCACGGACATGTGGGCCCCGATACGAAGCATGTGTCATTGTCGCGCAGCGGCAGGGCGGCAGCCAGTGCGAGTACCTCGTTCGCAGCTCACGACATCCTAAGATAGTCGCAGCGATGCTTCCCTTGTCAGTCCTCGACCTGTCACCAATCACACAAGGCAGCACCGCTGCGCACTCGTACCGCCATACGCTTGACTTGGCGCAGCACGCCGAACGCTGGGGCTATCACCGCTACTGGCTGGCCGAACATCACAACATGCCTGGTATCGGCAGCGCCGCCACTTCAGTGCTGCTCGCCTACGTCGGCGCCGGGACATCGACCATCCGCATCGGCGCCGGCGGCGTCATGCTGCCGAATCACGCGCCGCTACAGGTGGTCGAGCAATTTGGCACGCTCGAGTCGTTGTTCCCCGGGAGGATTGATCTCGGTCTGGGCCGCGCCCCCGGCACCGACCCGTCCGCGGCACGCGCGCTCCGCCGCACGCTGAACAGCAACCCCGACGAGTTCCCACGCGACGTGCTTGAAGTCATGGCTTTCTTTCGCGCAGCGCAGCCCGGCCAGCCGGTCCGTGCCGTGCCCGGCGCCGGTTTGAAGGTGCCGCTCTGGATTCTGGGCTCGAGCACGTTCGGGGCGCAGGTCGCCGCCGCGCTGGGGCTGCCGTTTGCCTTTGCCTCGCACTTCGCGCCCGCTCTGATGACCCAGGCAATCGAGATCTATCGCAGCGGCTTCGAGCCGTCGGCACAACTCGCGACGCCCTATCTGATGCTGGGCGTCAACGTCGTCGCTGCGGACACCGACACGGACGCACGTTTCCTCGCCTCGTCCGGCCGGCAGGCGTTTGCGAGTCTGCGCCGTGGCCACCCGATCGAATTGCCGCCGCCGTCCAGGGAGTGGGAGCGCGACAACCGCGCCGACATGTCGGACGGTGGCACTACCACGCGCGTGTCATTCGTCGGCGCGCCCGACACTGTCGCACAGATGGCGACCGCGTTTGTCGAGGATGCGAAACCCGATGAGCTCATCCTCGTCTCGCATATTTACGATCACGGGGCGCGGTTGCGGTCGTATGAACTGACCGCCCGCGTCATGCAGTTACTTCCAGCGCACTGACGCGTGAAGCCCGAACCGACGTCGCTCCAGGTGTGGAGTGATCGTGACTTCGGGGGTTCTTACGACGCTGCCCGAAAACACACGTGTGCGCCCGACTCTCAATCGATCGACGACCCCACCTACCGCGGCGGAGACGGCGGTTATTCCTGCGATGCATCGAAGCCTGCCGCGTTCATGACAGGTGGCACCGAACGCGGCGTTCATCATCAGTTGGCCGGGAAGCGTGACGCTACCGACCATCAGTCCGATGGCTGCGCCCCGATAAAGACCGTTGACGACCGGGTCGCCGAACCGATCGATGTGAAGATCAGGTGTCGGTTCGATCTGGTGACCCTTCACGATAAGGTGGCTGTCCGAGATCAGCGAGATTCGCCCGACGACATCAGCCGCATCCGGACGACTGATAACCACGGAATCGCCGACGCTCAACTCGATGCCGGCAAACCCGGCTCGCGTC
>JACCSI010000150.1 GCA_013813075.1 Acidobacteriota bacterium
GACGCGACCGGGTCCAGATGGCAAACCATTCGACTTCTGGCGGCCGCACCTCGTCGGGGGCATCAGGGATTTGAAGGTTTGACATCGCTCTGTTGCTGCTGCTTGACGCCGACGTCGTACGCTCTTTTCACTTCGTCATTGCGCCAATCGATAATTGCTTGCGCGCGGAGCTGCTGGAGGTACTGAATCATCTGGCCGCGTTGCTTCTCGCCGGCCACCTTGTCCGCAATCTCCGCCCGCGCTTCCTCCATGGTCCTGACCTTGGTCGCCGTCGCCGTTTCCAACTTGACGATCTGATAGCCGCGGGCGGTGCGCAGCACCCGAGTCATGTCACCGGGCTTCAGTGCATCGATTTCGGTCAGCAGCTCCGTCGACAAGTCAGTGCGTGCGATCGGCCCGATCAGCCCGCCGTTGGCCTTCGAGCCCGAGTCGGAGACCTCCGACGCCAGCCGCGCAAACGGCTCGCCGCCTTCGAGTCGTTTGCGCAAGCCTTCGGCCTTGGCCTTGGCCGCGTCGTCTTCGGCGACGTTGATCCCTTTGTCGCTGGCGGGCACGGCAACGAGAATCTCGCGCAGCGTCAGCTGCGGCTGGGTGCTGAAGGATTCTTTCGAAGTCTCGTAAAACTTCTTCACCTCGTCGTCGGTGACGGCAACTTTGCCGGCGACCTCGACTTGCTGGACACGGCTAACCAGCATCTGTCGCTCGAGCTGCTTGCGTAAATCCTCGAGTGTCAGGTTTTCGGTCTGCAGTGCCGCCAGAAACTTCTCTTCGGTATCAAGCTTGTTTTCCTTCTTGATGTTCTCGACGATGCCGCGGAACTGCTCGTTGCCGAGCGCGTAACCCAGCTCTCGGCCCCGCTGCACCAGCAAGAGTTCGTCAATCGCATTGACGATGACCTCTGGCGTGACCTCGACGAGCGCCTTTTGCAGTTCGGCGTCGCTGCCGGGCCGGAAATTGGGGTCGCGCTGCCGCAAGGCGCCGATCTGGCGCTGCTCGAGCTCACTCTTGGTGATGATGTCGCCGTTGACCTTGACCAGAATCTGCTCGAGGATCTCGCCCTTGCTGGAGGGCGCGACCACAGGGGCGGCGGTTTGAGCGGTGGCGGTCAGGACGGTGGCCACGACGAGCGCGAGAGTCAGCGCACAACTCTTCATAGGGCAAATACCTGCAAACAGATAGTTTAGCATCAGGGTGTCGGGACATTCTTTTGACGAGCTAATCGCTTTTGAGGTCTTCGAGCAGTTCTTCGACCCTCTGCAGGATGCCGCCCGGGGCGCGGGGATCCTCCTCTTTTGGCTTCATCATCTCGGCCTTGGAGAACCCGGCCGTCACCTCGCCTGACGTTGCGCGGACGGTCCACCAAGCTGGTTCGCGGCGCTCCCGAGGCGGCCGGCGAACCCCCGAGGGGGAAGAGGAGGGCGTGCCCGGGCCCGACCGCAGGCCGGATTGACTTGCCTGGTGCGCCTTCCTGACCTCGTCGGCGGTCAGGTTCGGTGGCGCCGCCACCACCGGCCTCTTCATGTCCATCTTCAACGTGACCGGCGGAAGCAACTGCAGGTCGCCACGGTCGCGCACGAGGTGTATCAGGCGCATCGGTTCGACTTTGGCTTTTTCGCGGAAGCGTATGACGACCAGCGCGCCCTCCCGATCAATGCTGTCCACGCCGAGGTCGTCGGCCATGACGCGGATGCGTCCGTAGTCCGCGAGGTTCAACACCGGGACCGGTGGCGGGCCGTAGCGATCGCGCACTTCTTCCATCACCTTGGTCAGTTCATCCTCCGACCGGGCAGCGGCAATTCGGCGGTACACCATCAGACGCTGGTTCATGTCCGGAATGTAGCTCTCCGCGATCCGGAAGTCGATGCGCAGGTTGACGGTCGCGCGGACGTCGTCTTCGAGGTCCTCGCCTTTCAGCTCGCGAATCGTTTCTTCGAGAAGCTTCATGTAGGTTTCGAAGCCGACGGCGTCGATCTGACCGCTCTGCTCGCCGCCAAGCAGGTTGCCGGCGCCACGAATTTCGAGATCGAGTGCCGCGACGCGAAACCCACTCCCCAGATCGCTGAACTCGCGGATCGCCGCCAGACGCTTACGCGCCACGGACGACAACGAATCCTCTGGGGGAATCAGCAAATACGCGTACGCGGCGCGGTCGCTGCGCCCGACTCGGCCGCGCAGCTGATACAGCTGCGACAGGCCGTAGCGATCGGCGCGATTGATGATGATGGTGTTGGCATTCGGGATATCGATGCCGTTCTCGACAATCGTGGTCGAAAGCAGCAGGTCGGCGCGGTGCTGCATGAAGTCGAGCATCGCCCGTTCAAGGATATGCTCGCCCATCTGGCCGTGACCCACGACGACACGCGCCTCAGGCACCAGGCGCTGAAGCAGGTTACCCATCGAGACGATCGACTCGATGCGGTTGTGGACAAAGAAGATCTGCCCACCCCGCGCCAGCTCGGTGCGAATGGCTCGCTCAATGACGTTGGCGTCGAACTTGACGACGTTGGTTTGAATCGCCAGCCGATCCTTCGGCGGCGTCTCGATCACCGACATGTCACGGATGCCGACCAGCGCCATGTTCAGCGTACGCGGTATCGGCGTCGCCGTCATCGTCAGGACGTCAACCTTCTTGCGCATTTGTTTGATACGCTCCTTGTGCGCCACGCCAAATCGCTGTTCTTCGTCAACGATCAACAAGCCGAGATCGCGAAACAGGACGTCCTTCGACAACAGGCGGTGCGTGCCGACGAGGATATCGAGGCGGCCGGCGGCGGCCTGCTCAAGAATCTGCTTTGTCTCGTGCGCCGTGCGGAAGCGATTGACGACGTCGATGCGTACTGGAAACGCCGCGAAGCGATGCTTCATCGTCTCGGCGTGCTGGAATGCCAGCACCGTCGTCGGCGCGAGCACGGCCACCTGCTTGCCTTCCATCACCGCTTTGAACGCCGCCCGCATCGCCACTTCCGTCTTGCCGTAGCCGACATCGCCGCACAACAGGCGGTCCATCGGCATTGACGATTCCATGTCGCGCTTGATGTCGGCCACGGCCGTGGCCTGGTCCGGCGTCAGGTCCCATTCAAATGCGCCCTCGAACTCCTCCTGCCAGTGGGTGTCGGCGCTGAACGAATGGCCCGGCACCGCGCGACGTGCGGCGTAGAGCTTGAGCAGCTCCTCCGCCATGTCGCGCATCGCCTTCTTGACCTTCTTCTTTGCCTTCTCCCACGAAGTGCCACCGAGGCGATCGAGCGACGGCGCCGCGCCACCGCTGTACTTCTGGACGAGATCGAGCCGCTCCACTGGCACGAACATCTTGTCTTCGGCGTGATAGCGCAGCTCGAGAAATTCCTGGACGATGTCGCCGTGCCCCACAGACAGCTGTTTGAGACCGACGAACTGGCCGATGCCGTTGTCGACGTGCACGATATAGTCGCCAACCTTGAGGTCGCGAAGGTCCGACAGAAACGTCGCGGCGAGTGAACGCTTGCGGCTGGACGAGGTGCGGCGCCGCTCCTCTTCGAAGATGTCGGTCTCGGCGTAGACCTGCAACCCGGCGGCTGGCAGGCGGAAGCCCCTGGACAGCAGGCCTTCGGCCACCAGCACCGCACCTTCGACGCGCTCGTCGGCATTGGCGGCGGACAACGCCCGAATCTCGTAGTCGTGCAGGAGTTCGACGGTGCGCTCCGCGCGTCCGTGCGTGCTGGCCACAAACAGGATGGTCTCGTTGCGCTCGCGCGCCTGTTTGACGTCGGCAATCCAGTCCGGAATGCGGCCGCGAAACTCTTGCGTGGGCTGCGTCGAGACGTGGAGCGTGGACGAGGACTGCAACGGCGTGGCGGGCGTGGGGTTTGACCCCGCCTCCCCGACAGGCTCCTGGGCATCGAGTGCGAGAGCTTCGAGCGAA
>JACCSI010000092.1 GCA_013813075.1 Acidobacteriota bacterium
ACATGCTGCAGTTCGTTCAACAGCGGGACACGAACTACATCGAACCGGCCCGGAGTGCCGCCTTGCGTGCGCTCGCGCTGGCCCCCAGCATGGCGTCTCCGCATGTGACCCTCGGCATTCTGTACGCGCGCACCTCGCAGAATGACCTCGCCAGCCATGAATTGGACGAGGCGCTGCGGCTGGATCGATTCAACGCCGAGGCGCATGGTGCGCTGGCGGACCTCTACACCCGTCAAGGCCGCACCGAACTGGTGGAATCGACACTGAAAAAGGCGGTGAGCCTGGCACCGGACGATTGGAGCCTGGTCCAGCAACTTGGCGAGTACTACCTCAATAGCGCCAGGTGGGAAGAGGCGGGTGCGCAGTATCGGCGTGCCGCCGAGCTGACGCCGGATAATCCTCGCGCCCACAACAACCTTGGCCTCGTCTACCGCGGGCTCGACCAACTCGACCACTCTGCTGCAGCGTTCCGCAAGGCCATCGCGATTGAACCGACATTCCTGCGCTACAGAAATCTCGGCATGGTTCTCGCCGAAGCCGGAAAGTCTTCGGAGGCGTTGCCCATGCTGCAGCGGTCCATTGACATGCGGCCCGATCAGTACCGCGCCTGGGGACTTGTGGGTTTTGTGTATCTCAATCAACGCATGGACGCGCTGAAGGTCCGCGAAACGTTTCTCAAGGCGATTGCGCTCGCGGGCGCTCTCTTGAAGCGAACGCCGAAGGATGAGTATCTGCTGGCGGACGTGGGCAGTTACTATGCAGCGCTCGGGATGGAGAAGGAGGGGTTGCCGCGCCTCGCGCAAGCGGCAGCGCTCGCGCCCGAAATTCCCGAGGTCCTCTACCAGGTCGCCGTTGGATACGAAATGCTCCATCGCCGCGACGAAGCCATGGCGTTACTTGAAAAAGCGATCGCGCGGGGCTATCCTGCAGCAGCCATCGCGCGAAATCCGCAGCTGGCGGCTCTTCGCGCGGACCCGCAATACGCGCTCAATGTCAGGTAGCCTCAGCACAGACAGAGGAGACGATACATGTATAGTCACCGAGAGACGTCGCTCGAGAACGCGTTCCCCGACCTGATGCGCGTCCCGTGGGCGTTGTCGCCGAGCAATCCGAACGTCGACCATTCCTCCGCCCCGCCCCCGCCGAAAAAGAAGAGCGCGAAGAAGGCGCCGTCAAAGAAGCCCCGAAAGCACGCGTAACCACCGCTTCAAGTCGCGCGGGCATCGTGCCCGCGCGATCACGTTTGCCGCCGAGAAGTCCGCATCACCCGAGTCACTTCACGGTCAATAAAAGCGACCGCCCGGCAACGGCTCCGGATGACCGTACGCGGCGCGCTCCCGGTCGTTGAGCACGCTCCAATGGATCGCGAGCTTGAACACATTCTCCTCAAACCACTCCGAGTACATGTGATACACGCCCTGGTCGCCCAGCTCGGGGCCCCATGAATTCACTACCCGGTATTTGTTCGGCGTAGAGCCACGTGCGGATCTGTCGAGCCCGGCGATCGCCATCGCGTGCTTCGACGAAGCGATACCCAGGTAGATGTCTTCACGGCGCGGCAAATCACTGATCATCTGCCTGCCATACACGCGCGACCGGTTGAAGACCGCCGGATGCATGATGCCGCGGCGATGGTCGATATCGTTGCGCTCAACGTCCGCCGAACAGCCGACCGCATAACCGGCTTCGAGGGACGCGCACACGAGATTTCTCAGCCGGCGCTGGGAGACATTCAGGCGGCGGAGGTTGAAGCGCGGCGAATGGCTGGTGATTGCGCTCGCTCGCCGCTCGTAAACACGTTCAAACGGCAGCAGCGGGTTACTGATGATGACGCGCCAATCGGCCGGCCGAAACCCGACGATGTCCGCCGCGTATTCTGTGGGCGACAGCGTACGCCGGCGAACCTTGATCACCGATGGCGGGCAGCCCAGGTGCGCGACGAGAATGCGGACGATGTCGCCGAGCGCCTGATCCCGCACCACGTCATCGTTGTCGGTGGTCGTGTTGATGGCGCGCGCGGCACGCGCGAAACACTCGTGCAGATCAACAGCAAGCGCCTTGGTCCGTTTTGAGCTCGCCGTCTCGGGCATGCAGCGCGCGGGCACCAACCCGTACTTCTCGATGAGAGCGAATGCCCACTCCCACTCACCCCCGTCGCCCAGGCCCATGACCTCGCCGGACAGATTTCGGCGGAGCGTGTCAACGGACAGTGAATCCTTGCGTTCCGTGATCCGGCGCACATCGGCCAAGGTGGCGCGAGCCTGTTCCACCAGATTGAAGAAGTACAGATACGTTTCGGAGAAGGGCTCGTTGACGGTGATGCGACCGCGATGAAGGGCGGCCGTCTGCGCGAGCACGACC
>JACCSI010000093.1 GCA_013813075.1 Acidobacteriota bacterium
GATCGTGCGTGACCCGGTCAGCACCTGGCCCATGTTGTTGCCGGTCATCGACACCGCTGAACCGGCGCTGATGATGAGCGCGCCAATGGCGCCCATGAAGATGGCTGCGCCATCGGCGAGCGGCGTGGCAGACGTCGCGACATTCGGCAGCACGCCGGTCGCGACCACCGATGTCAGGGTCATGACCGAGGTGACGGTCAGAATCGTCATCACGAATGCAAACGGCACATCTCGCCGCGGGTTCGCGGCTTCACCTGCGGGAACGCCGGTCACTTCGTATCCGCCGTATGCGAAGATCAGCAACAGGGCGGCAGTGCCCGCTTGCGGCATCGACACGGGTGGCATCTGACCGAACCGGGCGGGGTCGATGAACCAGACCCCGACGGCGATGAACAGAAACAACGGCAGGAGCTTGCCGACCGTGAGCACGTTGACGAACAACGACGACTGCTTGATGCCGCGGAGGTTGATCCACATCAACGTGAGCGTGACGCCCGTGAGCAGCGCCATGCGCGGCATCCCGGTGGCCACCGCGGGCCAGTAAAACGCCAGCGCCAGCGCCAGACCGTTGCTGACCGATGCCTGGCTGGCGACGCGCGTAAACCACATCATCCACCCGACCTCGAAGCCGATAAACCGGCCGTAGGCGACGCGCGCCGGCAGATACGGCCCGCCGGTGCGGTCGAAGCGGCTACCCACTTCCGCGAAACACAGGGCGATCAGCAGTGACGCCAGACCCACCATCAGAAACGCCAGAGGCCCCCACGACCCGATCTCCCTGGCCACATTGGCCGGCAGCAGGAAAATCGCGCTGCCAATCACCTGGTTGACGCCGATCGCGGTGAGATCCCAGCGTCCGAGCTCGCGACGTAGCGCCGGTTGTGACATGGGGGCGGAATTCCTATCGAGCAATCTGCCGCGCGGCGGTGAGGGGGGCGACGACGGCATCAGGTGAAGCGGCATGGCTGATGGTTCCGACCGCGCGCAGCAGGACGAGGATGCGCCACGTGTCGAATGCGGACATTACGCGACGACACACGGAGGTGCGAGCGCACGAAATCATCGAGGCGCGGTTGTATCATGAATTCGCTCATGGAGACCACCGGGCGCGCGACCTCCCGACAGACACTCCCGGGCCGGTATTACACCGACGTCGCCTGGTTCAACGCAGAAATGGACCGGGTCTTCGCGGCGATGTGGATTGCCGTCTGCCGCGTCGATCGCATTGCATCACGTGGCCAGTTCGTGCGCCGCGATGTCGCGGGTGCGAGCGTGCTGATCATTGGCGACGGCCACGGTTGCGCGCGTGCGTTTCACAACGTCTGCCGTCATCGCGGAACTCGCCTCTGCGCCACTGACAGCGGCGAGTTCGCCGGCAGCATTCAGTGCCCCTATCACGCCTGGACCTACGACTTGGAAGGACGTCTGATCGGTGCACCGCTGATGGACGATGTCGAAGGATTCCGGCGCGACGCGCACCCGCTGCAGCGCGTCGCTTGCGAGGTGTGGGACGGGCACGTCTTCATCAACATGTCGGCGCAGCCGACGCCGCTGGCTGCGCAACTCGGCGACCTGCCGGAACGGTTTGCCCCGTGGGGAATGGCCGACCTGCGGATGGCGCACCGCGTCGAGTACGACGTCAAGGCCAACTGGAAGTTAATCGTCCAGAACTACAACGAGTGTCTGCACTGCCCCATCATTCATCCGTTGCTCAACCGGATGCACCACTACCTGGGCGCTGCCAACGTTCCGTCCACCGAAACCTACTGCGGCGGCGCGATGGGATTGAGGGACGGCGTCGATACACTCAGCATCGACGGTGTGCGCCGACGGGCGCTGCTGCCCGGACTGACCGGCGGCGACCGCACGCGCGTCAACTACTTCGCCATTTATCCCAATTTCCTGCTGACCCTGCACCCCGACTACATGCTGACGATCACGATCTGGCCGGAAGCGCCGAATCGGACGCGGCTCGTCGGCGAGTGGCACTTTCACCCGGACGAGATCGCCCGGCCAGATTTTGTGTTCGCGGACGCGGTCGAATTCTGGGACGTCACCAACCGCGAAGACTGGGCAATCTCTGAGCGGTCGCAGCAGGGCATTTCCTCGCGTGGCTATCAGCCGGGACCGTATTCGAACCGCGAAACTCAACTGTGGGAGTTTGACGAGTTCGTGCTGTCGCGCGTGCAGTCGCAATGAGCGGCTTGGTTCGTGACGTGAGCCGGTCGCCGCGTCGCGCTCACCCGATCCAGCCGGCATACAGCTCCGGGCGCCGGTGTTTCAGGAACAGTTCGCGCGCATGGGATGTCGCGTTGACGCCGACGTCCACCTCGGCGTACAGGACCTCGTCAGTGCCTTGCGCCGCACGCGCAATGACCGATCCCTTCGGATCGCACACGAACGACTCGCCGGCAAAATCGAGGCAGTCCTCGGCGCCAACGCGGTTGCAGAGGGCGGTGTAGTAGCCGTTCTGAAACGCCGCCACGCGCATCTCCGCTTCATAGAGCCCCTCGGGCCACTCGCCGGTCGCACCCGCCTGTGGCACGACCACGAGATCGGCTCCGCCAATCGCGAGCGCACGCATGTACTCGGGGAAGTGGCGGTCGTAGCAGATCGCCACGCCAATGTTTCCGGCGCGTGTGCGATAGACGGGCGCCCCTTTGTCGCCGGGCGTGTAATAGCCCTGTTCATGAAAGCATGCGTACTCGGTGATGTGCACCATCCGGGTCACACCGAGCACCGACCCGTCCGCGTCGATTACCGGCGACGAGTCGTAGGTGTGGTCGCCGTCGCGTTCGAACAGGTTAAGGACGACCACCACGCCAAGCTCGCGCGCCTGCCGTTGAAACGCTTGCACCAGCGGTCCGTCAAGCGGCTCTGCCAGATCCTTGACGTTTCGACCGGCGGGCCGCTGCGGATGAAACCACTCGAAGGCCAGTTCCGCGTAGCAGACCAGCGCGGCGCCGTTCCTGGCCGCCTCCTCCAGGCCGGCCAGCCCCCGGGCCAGATTCGATGGTTTGTCTCTTGTGGCGTGTTGTTGAACGAGTGCGATTTTCATGCAATCAATACCGCGTAGGATTGGGGGCGCCGATGCGTGGTCTGAGAGATCCCGTGTGGGGCGTCGTGGATGTCATTTCGAAGGACTCGCGAGATACCCGGCGCGATGTCGGACCGCGAGATTCGGATCGACGGCCTCCACCTTCAGCGCGCGGTACTTGCCGTCTGGTCCGTCCTTCGGTGTGAATCCCAGGACGTACTGCGAGCGCCACTCCTCGAGCAGGGCCAGCGCCGCCGTCTCAGCAGCTTCGGGCGTGCGGATGCGATGGGTCATTCCACCCGAATCGCCAACCACCTGCGGCAGAAAGTTCGCGAACGCGCGGTTCACGTTGGGCGCATATCGCGACGGGGTCAAGTCGGTTTGGATTCCGTAAATCAACGTCTCGCTCTGCTTACGCGTTGCCACGAGCCCGGCCAGAGACGTGCCACTCGCGTTTTCGCCACCGTCGGAAACGACCAGAATCACCGGCAACGGATTGCGCGCCTGCTCGACCTGGTGCAACCCTTCTTTGAGCGCGTCGATCAGCGCCGTGCCAAGCGACAAGCGCCACTCAATCCACGAAACTGGCCTCAGCGCGGGCGCCAACGTCCACGGAAACGCCGTCCGCACCTTCCCGGCAAAGAAGTGCATCGTCGCTTCGTCGTCGGTCTTCAATCCCTGGAGGATGGTGTCGATGGCGCGGATCGCCAGCACTTGCCTGCCCGACGCCATGCTCGGACTTGAATCCAGCAGAATGCAGAGACTGAGTGCGCGCGGCTGATGGCTGACGAGCGTGAGTTCCTGCCGGCGGCCGTCTTCGTAGATGCGAAAGTCGGCTCGCCCGAGCTCGCCAACGCGGCGCGTCGTATCGGCTGCTGTCACGGTGACCGGCACCGTGACGACATCAATGGCGCTGCGGAATACGGGTTGCGCGTGAACGGCGGTTGCCAGCACGGCCGTCAGCGACGCGAGAAACGTGCGAGCGATGGGCACCCGCAGGTATTATGGGCGCCGCGACGGAGGATCACCATGCGAAAACTCTCACGAGCACTTGCACTTGTATTTGCCGGAACACTTGTTGGATTTCCCTGGGTCGATCTGGTCGCACAAAGCGGACCCGTGCCGTACAAGCTGGGGATGTTCCGTCAAGCGGATCGTACCTACGTGGGCCTCGTGGTCAACGACGCCGTCGTCGTGGACCTGTCGCAAGCCGGCATCAAGGCGCCCGCGACGCTAAGAGAACTGATCGCCGATTGGAATCCCACCATCGCCGGCCAGCTCGCGAGACTGGCCGCAGACGCCGCTCGCCAACAGCCGGGTGGTAGTCAGATCCGTCTGAATCAGGTGAAGACGCTGCCACCAATTCCGGATCCGATGACCATGCTTGCGGCCGCGGTCAATTATCAGGAGCACGCCATCGAAATGCGCAGCGGCTCGACGGCCGTGGCCAGTGCGGCCGCCGTGGACCCGAAGGTCGCGCTCGGCCTCCCCGGCTACTGGAACCGGAAGCCAGGCGATCTGCGGCAGAATCCGTTCATGTTCCCGAAACTGCGCGCCGCGATCACCGGCGAGGGCGACCCCATCATTCTGCCGCCCGGGCGCGCGCAGGTGGACTGGGAATGCGAGCTGGCGGTTGTCGTGGGCAAGACCGCCCAGGGGATCAGTGCGGACCGCGCCGCGGACTATATCTTTGGCTACACGTTGATGAACGACGTGTCCGACCGCGGCGGGCGCGCGGATGGCCGCCATGGCTCTGATTGGCTGCTCGGCAAGAGCCACGATACTTTTGCGCCGATGGGACCGTTCGTGGTTCCCCGCCAGTTCGTCCCCGACCCGCAGAAGCTCGGCATCAGATTCACGCTCAGCGGCAAGGTGATGCAGGACTCGAACACCAGCCGCATGACACACAATGTGTTTGAAGTGTTCGAGTACGCCTCGCACATCATTACGTTGCAACCAGGCGACATCCTGTCCACCGGCAGCCCCGCGGGTGTTGGTACCGCGCGGGAGACGCCGATTTACATGAAGGCCGGGGACACCTCGGTCTGCACGATCGATCGCATTGGCACGCTGACCAACCCCGTTCAGGCGCAGCGGCCACGCGCCACGCGGTAAACGCTTATGAACATGGTTTCGGTGACGCGCGTTGTCGGCTTTCTTCTGATTCTGCTCGGCATCGTCGGCTATGTCGCGACCGGCGGCGCCAGCTTTACGGCGCTGATTCCGGCAGTGGTCGGCGCCGTCTTCCTCGTGCTTGCGCTGGCCGGACGCAGCGCCGAAGCGCGCCGGCATGTCATGCACGCGGCCGTCGCGATTGCGCTTCTTGCCGTGATTGGCGGCGTGCCTCGCATCATCGCGGCCGTGAACGCCGGCGACATCAGGCGGCCGGCGGTGATCGCGCAGATCGCAATGGCCGCGATTCTCGCCGTCTACGTCCTGCTGGGGGTGAAATCGTTTATCGATGCCCGGAAGGCGCGTCTCAGGGGCTGACTCACGCCGGCGGCGTCGCCGTCTTCCGCGCCGGATTGAAGAACGGCGTCTTGACGACGGTCGCGGTGGCCGTGTGGCGGACCGCTTCGATCGTAATCTCGAGTTGGAGTCGCGTGCCCACGGCGTAATAGGGCGCGTCGATCGTCGCCAACGCAATCAACTTCTTCAATGACGTCGACCAGGTGGTCGACGTCGCACGGCCGACCTGGCGGCCGTCTCGGTAAACGGGCACGGCGGCGCGTGACGCCGTCGCCGGCGCGGTCGGCGGGAGTCCCACCGTTTCGTGCAGCCTCTCGACCTCCGTCCAGTCGACTTCGAGCCCGACAATCTGACGACGATGACCGCGCCGCTGCTCGGCGGCGAGCGCTGTGCGGCCGACGAATGGCCCTTTCCGGAGGTCGACGAGTCGCGCGAAGCCAAGCTCGAACGGCGAGTATTTCTGCGATTCAATCATCGCGCGCCGGCTGCTCTGGAAATCCACGTCGATGAGCAGCAGGCCGGCCTCGATGCGCGCGATATCGAGGGCCAGCATGCCGGCGGCGTGCAGATCGGCATTCGGGCCCGCAGCAGCCAGCGCGTCCCACACCCGGAGGGCGGCGTCCCACGGCATCCACACTTCGTAGCCAAGGTCGCCCGTGTAGCCCGTACGCGTGATCTCAACCGGCACGCCGGCAATCTCGCCGGAGGTGGCGTTGAAGTACCTGAGCGTGTCGATCGGTGCAGTGCTGACGTCGCGCAACAGCCGCGCCGACGTCGGTCCCTGAAGTGCAAGCGCGGCCACCTGCTCGGTGATGTCTTCGACGGTGACATCGAGACCGGCGGCGCCGTCGGTCAACCAGCGCAAGTTGGGGTCGGCCGCCGTCCAGCGATATTCCTGGTCGCGAAGGCGCGTGACCGTGCCATCGTCGATAACCTTGCCCTCTTCGTCGCACCACGGGGTGTAGTAGACCTGCCCGATCGTCATTCGCTTCGCGTCACGGGTGATGATGCGGTCCACGAGCCGCGTCGCATCGCGGCCGGAGATCCGGTACTTGAACAGAGGGGAGATGTCGATCGCGGCGCAGGCGCTGCGGATGGCGTTGTATTCGTGCTCGTGATGGGTTTCGTACGCGCTCACGGCGTAGTACCCGGCCCAGTCGCGGTAATTCAGGCTTTCGCAGAGCTGATGAGTGCGTTCGTGGAAGGCGGAGGCGACCGGCACCGGCGCATTCTATCGAACCGCGCGCCTGGAACGAAGGACTAGTTCCTCGTTCTTGGTTCGACGTTCGTCTAGAATCCTCAGCGTGCGCTATGACGCGATCGTGATCGGCGGCGGGCATAACGGGCTGACCTGTGCCGCATATCTGGCCAAGGCGGGACGGAAAGTGCTCGTTCTCGAGCGGCGGCACGTGCTCGGCGGCGCTGCGGTTACGGAAGAAGTTTTCCCAGGCTTCAAATTCTCGGTGGCGTCCTACGTCGTGTCGTTGCTGCGGCCGGAAATCATCCGTGACCTCGATCTGCCCGCGCACGGCATGGAACTGCTCCCGCTCGACGGGACCTTCACGCCGATGCCGAACGGCGATCGGTTGTGGCGCACCAACGACCACTACAAGTCACGCCGCGAGATTGCGCGGCATTCCAAGCTTGATGCCGAAGCCTACGACGAATACGGCCGGTCGATGATCGAGATGGGTCGGTTCGCCAAACCGATTCTCGCCATGACGCCCCCCGACCCCACCTCGCTCGACCCGCGCGGGCTGCTCGAATTGTTGTCGATTGGCAAGCGCTTTCGCGCCATGCGTCATCACGACCGCGTCAACCAGATTCAGTTGTTGACGATGAGCGCGGTCGATTTTCTGGACCAATGGTTCGAGACCGACGTGTTGAAGGCGACCATGTCCGCGTCGGGCATCATCGGCACCTTCCTTGGCGTGCGCTCGCCGGGCACGGCCTACGTGCTGTTGCACCATTACATGGGTGAGATCGACGGGTCGTTTCGCTCCTGGGGCCTGTCGCGCGGTGGCACCGGCGCTGTCTCGAATGCCATCGCCTCCGCGGCGCGGGCATTTGGCGCCGAGGTTCGCACCGAGGCCACCGTCGCAAAGCTCCTGACGAAGAACAATCGCGTCACCGGTGTCGCACTGGCCAACGGCGATGAGATCGGCGCCGACGTGGTGGTGTCGAGCGTCGACCCGAATCTGACATTCCTGAAGATGATGGACCCGCGCGAACTGCCCGACGATTTTGTCGACGGCGTCCGCCGCTATAAATATCGGGGCTCGTCAGGCAAGGTCAACCTGGCCCTCGACGCGTTGCCCGATTTCACGGCGATGCCTGGCGCCGGACCGCATCTGCGCGGCGCCATCTCCATCTCCCCGTCTGTCGATTACATGGAGCAGGCCTACGACGACGCGAAGTATGGGCGCTTTTCGCAGCACCCCTACGTGGACATCGTGATTCCGTCGCTTACCGACCCGAGCGTCGCACCACCCGGCAAGCATGTGATGTCGTGCTTCGTTCAGTACGCCCCGTATCACTTGAAGTCCGGAAACTGGGACGAGCAACGCGAGGCGTTTGGCGATGCCGTCATCAATACCATCGCCGACTACGCGCCCAACATCAAGAGCATCATCCGTCATCGTCAGGTCCTGACGCCTCTCGACATCGAGCGCGATTTCGGCCTCACCGAAGGAAACATCTTTCAAGGTGAGTTGACGCTGGAGCAGCTCTTTTTCTTGCGTCCCGTTCCCGGTTGGGCGCAATACGCCACGCCCGTTGATCGCCTCTACATGTGCGGGTCGGCGACGCACCCGGGCGGCGGCATCATGGGGGCGCCTGGCAAGAACGCCGCGCAGCGCATTCTGAAAGACGTCAGCCGATGAGCACCCCGCGTGCCGTGGTGATCATCGGCGGCGGCATCAATGGACTGACGTGTGCGGCATATCTCGCGAAAGCCGGGTTGAAGCCGCTCGTGCTCGAGGCGCAGGACACCGTCGGTGGTGGCGCACGCACGGCCGAGATTGCACCGGGATTCACGGCGCCAATCCTCGCGCATTCGGCCGGACCCCTTCGTCACGACGTGCTGCACGAGCTGTCGCTGCGCAGCCACGGACTCGAGTTCGTGGTCGGCGATGTCAGTGTGGCGACCCTCGGCGGTGACAGCAGGCCGCTGCTGATCTACGAGGACGCCAAGCGGACGGCGCAGTCGCTGCGCGAGTTTTCGGCGCATGACGCAGAGGCCTGGCCGCGCTTCGTCTCGTCGCTGGCGGCACTCGGTCGCGTGATTGGGACGCTCTATACAGCCACGCCCGCGCCAATCGACAATCCGGGCGGGCGCGATCTCTGGGCGCTGCTGCGCACGCTGCGCGCGTTTCGCGCCCTTGACAAGGTCGATGCGTATCGCCTGCTGCGGTGGGGACCGATGGCGGTCGCCGACCTGGTTGGCGAGGCGTTCGACAACGAGCGATTGCGCGCGACCGTGGCCGCCGACGGGATCTTCGGCACGCGGTTCGGACCGTGGTCGGCGGGCAGCGGCATGGTGTTGCTGCTGCGAGCCGCGAACGAGGCCGTGGCGCCGCCGCGGTCGTGGTTTGCACGCGGCGGCCCTGGCGCGATCGCCTCGGCGCTGGCGCATGCCGTGCGCAAGGCCGGCGGCGATATCACAACCAGTGCACGCGTCTCGCGCATTATCGTGCAGGATGATCGGGCGCGAGGGGTGGTCCTCGCAGACGGGGCCGAGATTCGCGCGCGCGCGGTCATCTCCGGCGCCGAACCAAAGCACACGTTTCTGGGATTGTGTGACCCGATCGACCTGGCGCCTGAGTTTCTCTGGCGCATGCGCAACTACCGCACACACGGCACACTCGCGAAAATCAATCTCGCCCTTGCCGCGCTGCCGACGTTTACGGGCCTCGATCGCGGCGCCATGTCCGGACGCATTCGCATTGCGCCCGACATCGATTATCTCGAGCGGGCGTTCGACCATTCGAAATACGGCCGCTACTCGCCGGACCCGTATATCGAACCCACGATTCCCACACTGCTCGATCCGGCGCTGGCACCGGAGGGTCGGCACGTGTTGTCCGCCTACGTGCAATTCGCGCCATACGAACTCAGGGGCACCGACTGGGACAGCGCGCGCGAGCCAATGGCCCGCGCTGCCATCGCCACTATCGAACGTCATGCGCCAGGCCTACGGTCGCTGATTCTTGCCCAGCAGGTGATCACGCCGCTGGACCTGGAACGCACCTATGGCTTCACCGGCGGCCATATCTTCCACGGCGAACTGGCGCTGGACCAGCTGCTGACGATGCGTCCGCTGCTGGGATGGGGACAATACCGGACGCCGATTCGATCTCTCTACCTCTGCGGTTCCGGTACGCATCCCGGAACCGGCCTGACCGGCGGGTCCGGCGCTAACGCGGCCCGGGAGGTGCTCCGGGAACTGCGCTAGCGCTCGCGCGTGTTCGCAGGGTGCGCGACGACGGCACTGCGTCCAATCCCGTCTTTCGCACCGCATTGATCTATTCCGCCGTGCGGCGCGGCTTCGTGACCGCCGCGGATTCCGGCAACCCGCTGCGGCGCGCCGTCGTTCGCGCGACGTCGCAAGACGGCCGCAGCAATGGCATGGCGAGTACCGACGCCCAGGGCCGCTTCAAAATCAAAGAGCTGTTGGGCGGTCGATACAACCTCAACG
>JACCSI010000184.1 GCA_013813075.1 Acidobacteriota bacterium
GCTGTTCAGGGCGTCGCAGGCCGGCGTCAAGATCGACCTCATCGTGCGCGGCGTCTGCTGCTTGCGTCCCGGCATTCCGGGCGTCAGCGACAATATTGGCGTGCGGTCCGTCGTCGGCCGCTTCCTCGAACACTCGCGCATCTACTACTTCCTCAACGGCGGCGAAGAAGAGATGTACATGGGCAGCGGCGACCTGATGGAACGGAATCTCGACCGCCGCGTTGAAGTGATTACCCCGGTGCAGGACGCCGCGGTCAAGCGACACCTGCGCGATGTTGTCCTCGAAGCCCTGCTCAGCGACACCCACCGCGCCTGGGAGCTGCAGACCAACGGCAGCTACGTCCGGGTGCGCCCACCGGAAGGCGCCGAGCCGCTCAACGCCCAGCAGTTCCTGCTCGAGTGGTATTCGAAACACTCGAACGTCGAGGACTAATCCACGCGCGACCCCCACCCGCCAGTGCCGTTTTGACATGGACGGCAGCGCCGGCAATTGATTCAATGACGGCATGCTGTCTATCGTCGAGTCCGACATCCTGAACGCCATCGACCAGGGCATGCTGCTGCAGGACCTGCAGGCGCTCATCGCCTTTCCGTCGCTCGGCGGGACCGAGACACCCGTTCAGGAATGGATGTCGGCACGATTGGCAGCGATCGGACTCGAGGTCGACACGTGGGAGATCGACTTCAACGAGTTGCGGACGCATCCCGCCTTCAGTATGGAAGTACCACGACAGCGTGGCGTCGGTGTGGTCGGATCACTCGGCGCTGGTGACGGACCAACCTTCATCCTGAATGGGCACGTCGATGTCGTCCCCGTCGGCGACATCACGCAGTGGACCTCGGACCCGTGGACCGCGACGATCCGCAACGGCACCGTCGTTGGCCGCGGTGCGTGTGACATGAAGGGCGGTCTTGCGGCGGCGCTGGCCGCGCTTCGCGCGCTGGCGGCATCAGGGACGATGCTGGGCGGCCGCGTCGCGCTGCATTCGGTCATCGCAGAGGAAGACGGCGGCGCCGGCACGCTCGCGACCATCGTGCGCGGCCATCGCGGTGACGGCGCGCTGTCGATGGAGCCAACCGAACTGATGCTCGCACCCGCGCATGCCGGCGCCCTGTCGTTTCGAATCCGCGTGCCGGGTCTGTCGGCGCACGGCTGCGTGCGCGAAGAAGGCGTGAGCGCCATTGAAGCGTTTCGACCAGTCCACGAGGCCCTGCTCGCGTTGGAGGCCGAGCGCAACGTGCGGCTGCGTCAGCCGCTGTTCGAGCGGTATCGGCTGCCATACGCACTCTCGATTGGGCGGATAACCGCCGGGGACTGGCCCTCGTCGGTGCCGGACCTGCTCGTCTGCGAAGGCCGCTACGGCGTTGCGCCCGGCGAGAATCCGGCGGACGCGCAGCACGCCTTCGACCAGGCGGTCAGTGACGCGGCCGACGGGCATGCCTATCTGCGTGATCATCGACCGGCGGTTGAATGGTGGGGCGGCCAGTTCCTACCTGCGCGCACCCCCGACGACGCCAGGGTGGTCACGACAACGATGGCCGCAGCTGAAGATGTGATGGGAAGGGCACCGCGGGTCGAAGGCATGACCTATGGCGCCGACATGCGGCTGCTGGTCAACGAAGCCCGGATTCCGACGGTGCTGTTTGGCCCGGGGGACGTGCGTCACGCGCACCGGCCCGACGAATTCGTTCCGATCGACGATCTGCTGATTGTCGCAAGGGTCGTTGCCCTGACTGCGCTCCGCTTCTGTAACGGCGTCGACCGCTGACTACGTGGTTGAGGCATGGGGCGCGGGACCTTCGTCCCGGTCCGTTGTCGGCGCAGCTATTGCCAGCGGAAGATCTTGAGCGCGACCACGAAGGAGACACTGCCCCACGCGACGAGTATCGAGAGGTCTGACCACACCGCGCGTAACGGCGCGCCGTCATTGACCACGGCCCGCAGCGCATCAATCAACGCCGTCAGCGGCAGCACCTGAATGAACGGCTGCATGACGTCGGGAAAGTTGCTGGCCTCGAAGAACACCCCCGACAGTATCCACATCGGCAGCATCACGAAATTGAGCAACCCGGAGAGCCCTTCGATGGTCTTGGGACGGCTGGCCACGAGCAGCGCAATGCCGCGCCAAATGCCAGGGCACCCAGGGCGCAGACGATCACCAGTGTGAATACCGAGCCGTGCACGGCCACACCGAACGCTATCCAGGCAAATCCAATCAGCACGGCCGCTTCGAGACCGAGGAAGACCACGCGGCTGAGGACAAACGACGCCAGGTAATGACCACGCACCATCGGCGTGGCCACCAGCCGCTTCAGCAGCTTGCGGCTGCG
>JACCSI010000189.1 GCA_013813075.1 Acidobacteriota bacterium
CTCGTACGGCACCAGCAACCAGGGCTTCTCCAATCAGGTGGTGCAGGTGTCGCCCGACGCCGTCGAAGAATTCAAGGTGCAGACCAATAACTTCTCGGCGGAGTTTGGCCGCGCCGGCGGAGCGGTCATCAATGCGACCTTCCGCAGCGGCACCAACCAGTTCCATGGCACCGGGTGGGAATTCAATCGCAACACGGCGTTGAACGCGACTGGCTTTTTCCGTCCGACCACCGGCAAGCCGACGCTGAATCGCAATCAGTTTGGCGCCGTGGTGGGCGGACCGATCATGCGCGACCGCGCATTCTTCTTTGCCAACTACGAGGGCTTCCGCCAGGTGCAGCGCGCCGTCACCTTCGCGAGTCTGCCGACGACCGCGCAACGCCAGGGGAACCTCGGCAAGCCGATTGTGAATCCTCTCAACGGCGAAACATACGCCGACGGCATCATTCCAGCGGTATTCGTACGTGTTCGATGGAACCGCCCAGACGCTGGATCACACCCTCGTCAGCCCCAGCTTGCTACCTTCTGTCACGGGGTTCGCATACGTCCGCGGCAACGCCGACTCTCACGAGGTCTGGCGATCTGACGCGCGCCGCCCCGAGCGAATCTCGGATCACGATCCCGCGCTGACCTACATTCGCATCCGCTAGCCGGCCGCCACCACCGCGCAGCCCGTATACTGCTGTCACGCCTTGATGGACCAGTGGGATTGGCCCGCCGCGTCAAAACTGATCGGGCGCAGGAGACACTATGCGTGTGATTGCGACTGCCCTGATGGTCTGGGGCATTCTTGGTCCGACGACCCTCGCCGTTGGCGACCTGCCCGCGTCAGCGGGGCCTCAGGAAGGGCAGAAGGCAGCGCAGGGCGGAGCCGCCTTTGTCGCCTATTACTGGCGTGCCCGGCCCGACAAGGTCGCCGAGTACAACGACTACATCCTTCACACCGCCGAGGCCATTGACGAGGACGCCCGGCGTGCCGGCGTTTTCGAAGAGGTTCGCACCGTGACGCCGAGTCAGGCCCCTGACATGCCTGCGCCAGATTGGACGCACTTGCGGATCTTTCGGCTGAAAAATCTGGCAGCCGTCGCGGGGCTTGGGCCTGGCTTGGATGCGGCCACCCTGCGGGTCGTTCCTGACGAAGCGCAGCGCAAGGCAAACAGTGCGCGCTCCGCGGGGCTGCGCGATCTTGTTCGTCGCGAGGTCTGGACCGAGTTGCGGTGAGGCTCCCTTTTGTGCGGTGGCTCCCTAGAAGACCGGCCGCCAGGTGAAGAAGAGCACCGCGATGAAGCCTTGTAGAACGCACGCGGCCGCAATCCATGCTGCCGTGTGACGATGGGGTACTACCGCGGCGAGCCACAGAAACGCCGGGAAGAGTACTGAGGACATCCGTCCAATAGACATCATCCCGCCGATGAGCAGAGGCGGGACGACGTTGATGGCGGTGAAGAGACCGTAGGCCGGGCCAAAGCGTCGCGTCGTCGGCCAAATGGAGCCGAGTACGAAGAGTGCGCACATGGTGTGCATGAAGTCATAGGGGAACGCGGCGACGTAGCCCACCACCCCCAGCTGACCAATCTGTTGCGTGCGATCGAAGACGAGCGCAGAGATCCCTGCCCATACCCCGACGAACACCCGGCCCCAGGCTTGCTGCCCTTTCTGCCATACCAGTGCGTCACCGAAGCGCACATACAGATAGGCACTGAAGCTCAGGACGCCGACTAGGGGGGTGATCGCCGCACTCCAACTCAGCGCGCTCCATCGTCGCTCTTTGAGGGTGGTGGTCAGTGCCATCACAGCGATTGGCAACGCGAGAAAGAACCCGTTCGGGCGACAGAGGCCGACGAAGAGTCCCCACAACGCCGCGCGTCCCCACTGATTGCGGCTGGCATGGTAGAACGCGCCCACCGACCCGAGCAGGTAAAAACCTTCCGTGTAAGGGGCGCTGTAGTACACGGCAAACGGGTAAGCGGCGAGCATCCAGACAGCGGTGCGTGCCCGCTCTGCATCAAGCAGGTCGCGAGCAAGGCGGTAAAAATAGATCAAGGCGCCGAAGGTGGCGGCAAGGGCGAGGAGTAACCCGGCGCTGAGCCAGTGGCGACCTAGAAACGAGCCCACGACGCGCATTGCCGTGGGAAAGGCGGGGAAGAACACCACGTTCTGTTCGCGAAGCGGATTACCGTCCCACTCGTAGCCGCGGGTCACAATATTCAGATACCAGCTCGCATCCCAGCGTGCCGGCAGGTTATATAGGGGGTTTGGGGAGACCTGAAAGAGTTCGCTACCCGGGACGAAACCAAGTGTGACGACGCCGAGGAAGCCGGCCACCAGCACGCCGAGACGCGTCGCCACAAAGGCCGGCCACACCGCTTGCCGCTCTTCGGAGTGCCAGAAGTGAGCGAGGCGACGCCACAGCGCTTGCGGCATTGCCGGGGTCGGGACCAGCGCGTGACGAACGACGATTAGAATGGTTGCGAGAGCGAACAGTCGATCCGATGAGGTCACTGACAGTCGCCAACCGCCTATGTGGTTGCGAAAACCGCCGAAGGTGAATACGCAGACGGCCAAGACAAGAGAGAGGACCGCCAGCGTGTCGACGACTGCGAGCCACCGTGTTGGAATTTTGGGCGGGGTCGCGACGTCGTGCTGCGATGAACTTTGCATACGGAATGCAGGACATGAAACGAGCGTCCGATCCTACACTGTAGTTTGCAGATGAACCCACCCAGATGTCAGGTCTTTCATCCTCGATCGTCGTCGTAGTTCCCACATTCAACGAGCGCTCGAATCTGCCTTTGCTTGCCACCCAGCTCATGCAATCCACGCCTTACGCGATGCTCGTCGTGGACGATCAGTCTCCTGACGGAACCGGCGAGATCGCGGACCGGTTGTCGGTGCAGTATCCGGGCCGCATCAACGTGCTGCATCGCCAGCCGCCGCGCGGGCTTGGCCACTCCTATGTCGATGGCATGCGACGAGCGCTGGAGCTCGGAGCCGAGCGCGTGTGCCAGATGGACGCCGACCTCTCTCATGATCCGCAGTATCTGGCGGCGCTCGTCGATGCGACGCGCGACGCCGATGTCGCCGTGGGCTCGCGCTACGTAACGGGAGTGAGCGTGGCGAATTGGCCGGTGCACCGGTTGATGCTGAGCCTGGCCGCCAACCATTACGCGCGCACGGTCACACGACTGAAAGTCGCCGACGTGACAAGCGGATTCAAGTGCTGGAGGCGTGAGGCACTCGCCACGGTGCTTGATAAGCCGCTGCGATCCGGCGGCTACGCGTTGCAGTTCGAGATGCTGTTTCACGCCGCCGCAGAGGGCCAGCGCATCATCGAGGTGCCAATTATCTTTGTGGAGCGGCGGCAGGGCGCCTCGAAGATGTCAGGTCGCGTCATCCGCGAATCGTTGCTCCGCCCGTGGCAACTGATGCTGACTCGCGTCGCGTCCCGCTCCCCGCTCGCACAACCAATGCGTGCTCCCGGACCGCTCACCAAGGAACAGTAAACGGGTGAAGGTTTGGGAGCAGAAGTCCGGGGGAGAGGACCTCTGCCCCCCGCCAAAAATTCCTTACTTCGGCAGCGCGACGGCGTCGATGACGTGAATGAGGCCGTTTGACTGATACACGTCGGCAATCGTGATCTTCGCTGCATTGCCGGCTGCGTCGTGCAGCATCAGCATGTCGCCCTTGACCATTACCGTAAGTTCCTGCCCGTTGACCGTCTTGAGCGACGTGCGGCCACCGGATTTCCCGGCTTGTGCCATCAGCGATTTCGCGTCAAGGCGACCCGGCACGACGTGATAGGTCAGCACGGCCGTGAGCTTCGCCTTGTTCTCTGCTTTCAGCAAGGTGTCGACCGTTCCTGCCGGCAGCGCCGCGAACGCCGCGTTGGTCGGAGCGAACACCGTGAACGGCCCCGCGCCGTTGAGCGTGTCAACCAGCCCTGCCGCCTTCACCGCCGCGACCAGTGTGGTGTGGTCCTTCGAGTTGACCGCGTTGTCAACGATGTCTTTGGTCGGGTACATCGGCGCGCCGCCAACCGTGACGGTGTTTCCCTGGCCGCGCATTTCTTGAGCTTCGACGCCGTTGATACCCAGGCTCAGGGCGGCGACGGCACATAACAAAGATTTCATTGTGATTTCTCCCAGCGCGTGTAGTTGCGCTCGGAGGTGTTACGCACGATGTGGCCGATTTGGATTGCCGGACTGTCGCGCGTCAGTTCGACGCGGCGCCGACCAGATACATCGGGCCCGTCGGTTTGGGAACGCCGCCTGCGGGCTCGAGTGTGACGGCAATCGTCGCGGGGGGGGCATCAAGCGCAGGAAGTTGCGCGATGAATTGGCTGCGGCCGTCTGCATCGGGCGTGAACACACCGGCACTCACCGGTGTGGTTCCGACAATCGCCCAGAGCTGATAGACGCGACCGGCCGGAAGGGCGGGCAAGCCGTAGGCGGTGAAAATCAAGGTGCCGGTCGATGCGCTGAGAAACGCGCGAGCACGGGCCGATGCTGCGGGAGCCTCGCCGTTGAGCGTGGCCTGAATGAGGTCGGTCGACGTCAACACGGTCACGACTCGCCGCTGTGACGTCGCTTCGCTGGCCGCGCGAACCGCGCGCTCTTCCGCTTGCGCAACGCGTTGCTGCGACGTCTCCAACTCCGCCTGCACCTCTGCCAGCTCGCGCCGTGCACTTACCAGACCAATGCTTGTGACGAGCGCAACAACCGCTGCGGCAGCAACGGCCCAGAACCACGGCGTGGCTCGAGACGCACCAGCTGACGTTCCCGCATCCGGGATGGCGTCTGGATCGACGAAGCTGCGCACATTGCCGAGCACGCGCCGCCGTAGTTCCGGCCGCGGCCGCACCTGGTCGACGCTACGTCCCAGTCCATCGACGGTGCGGGACTCCAGAGCCAAAACCTGCTGACACGGCAAACAGCCGCGCAGGTGTTCCTCGAGCTGCGCGCGTTCCGCAGTGTCGGTCACCCCGAGGGCATAAAGCGGCAGCACGTCGCGCGCCTCTTCGTGCGTCATGACTCGCGGTCCATGGAGGTGTGACTGCCTGCCATTGCTTCCCGCACGCGCCGCAATGCGTTACGGATGCGCGTTTTCACGGTGCCGAGGGGCGTCCCCGTGCGCTCCGCGATTTCGCTCTGTGTCAGGCCCTCGAAATACGCCAGCTCGATCGCCGTTCTTTCTGCCAGTGGAAGTTCGGCCACGGCCGCGCGCGCCGCGCGCGCTTCCTGGTCATTGGCGGCTACTACCTCTACGC
>JACCSI010000196.1 GCA_013813075.1 Acidobacteriota bacterium
GACGACATGCGTCAGGTGTTCGCGGCGGCACGCGACGCGCGGGATGCCGCGGTGCGGGCGGGAGAAGATGGGTTCAAGGCGGGCGGTGAGGTGCGCGGGTTTGAGCTCGACCGCGCCGCGCGCCAGGTGATTCAGGACGCCGGCTACGGCGATTACATTCTGCATCGCACTGGGCACAGCCTTGGACACACGGTGCATGGCAACGGCGCCCACCTGGACGACTACGAAACGCACGACGAGCGCCGGCTCTTGCCCGGCACCGGTTTCACAATCGAGCCGGGTATTTATCTGGGTCACTTCGGCTTGCGGACCGAGATCAACGTGCTCTGGACAACCGCCGGCCCCGAAGTGACCGGCCCACGGCAGCAGGAAATCGTCGCACTGGTTTGAGAGAAAACGTGTCGGTGGAGGACGTTAATGTCTAGTCGCAAAACGACGGTGTTCTATGGATTGCTGACCGCGGTGGCGTCTCTGGCCGTGGGCATGGTGCTCGCCTCGCGCCTCGATTTATCGCCGGTCTCGATGGCCCAGCCCGTCATCAACGTGCCGGCCGCGAATAGCGCGCCGCTGGCCGGTCCGCTCGATGCCAGCACGTTCCGCAATATCGCCAAACTGGTGAGCCCATCGGTCGTCAACATCCGCACCGAGTCGGTGCAGCGGCCGCAGGAGCTCACCGAGTTTTTCGGTGGTGGCGGTGATGACCTGCTCGAGCGCTTCTTTGGCGGCCAGCCTGGGGGTCGCGGCCAGGGCGGACAAGGCCAGGGGGGCCAGGGACCGGGCGGCCGCTCGCGTCCACAGGTGGCGGTGGCCGCCGGCACCGGCTTCATCATCAGCAAAGACGGCTACATCCTCACCAACAATCACGTTGTCGCGGACGCCACCAAGATCGAAGTCAACCTCTTTGGCGACGATAACGACATCACCTACGAAGCCAGGGTCGTGGGGCGCGATCCGCTCACCGACAGTGCCCTGATCGAACTCACCGAAAAGCCGGGTCGCGATCTGGCCGAGGTCAAGTTCGGCGACTCCGCTTTGATGGCGCCTGGCGATTGGGTCATGGCGATCGGCAACCCGTTCAGCCTTTCCCACACCGTCAGCGTGGGCGTGGTCAGTGCGGCGCGGCCGGGCGGCCTGCCAGTCGCGGATGGCCGGTGGGCGGACGTCATTCAGACGGACGCGGCAATCAACCCCGGGAACTCGGGGGGGCCGCTACTGAACGTGCGTGGCGAAGTCATCGGCATCAATACCGCCATCTATGCCGACTCGCGGTCGCAGGGCAACGTGGGTATCGGCTTCGCGATCCCGATCAACGTGGTCCGCGATCTGTTGCCGCAGCTGCGCGGGGGCAAGATTACGCGCGGCGTCATTGGCGTCCAGGTGACCGATGTGCCGCTCAACGCCCTGGCGGAGTTTGGCCTCAAGCAACGGCGCGGAGCCCTCGTGAGCGTCGTCAACCGGGAGGGCCCGGCGGCTCGGGCGGGGCTCGAGCCTGGTGACGTGATCGTCGAGTACAACGGCAAGCCGATCGAGCGACGAGACCAGTTGGTGTCGATGGTGGTCGCCACAAAGCCGGGGACGACCGTCCCAGTCAAGGTGCTGCGCGACAAGCAGGAGCGGTCGTTGAACGTCACGATCGACGAGCTCGATCTTGACGGTGAAACGCGCACCACCCGTCGTGACCCAGCCACCCCGGACATTGAGGAGTCCACCGGCTTTGGCGGGTCGCTCGGCGTGCTCACGTCAGACATGGCCCGTCGGCTGCGAGTGCCGCCAGGCACTGACGGCGTCCTCGTGTCGGACGTCGAGGCGGGGAGCCCGGCGCAGCGCGCCGGCATCAGCCGCGGCGATGTCATCCTGCAGATCAATCGTCGTTCGGTGACCACGCCGCAGGAGGCTGGGCGTGTGCTCAACAGCGTCCCCAGCGGCGGCACGGTGTTCCTGCTGGTGCTGACTGGCGGCGAGCAGCGGTTTGTCACGGTCCGAAAGGATTAGCGCGCTCGGTTTCCAGTATCATCGGCCGTTATGGCCGTCGAGCGCGAAATCAAACTCAGATTCGACAGTGCAGGGGATGCGCGAGAGCGCATCCTCTCCATTGGCGCCACGCCTCTTCGTGGCAGACGGCGCCAGGAAGATTCCCTCCTCGACAGCCCTGACGATCAGCTCTACCACCGGCGCTGCGTGCTGCGCGTCCGCGCTGAAAACGGCAAGAGTCTCCTGACGTTCAAGGGCCCTGTCCAACCAGGCGTGATGAAACTCCGCGAAGAACACGAGACGGTCGTGGCCGACGGCGACGCGCTGGTCACGATTCTTCACGAGCTTGGCATGCGGGTGTGGTTTCGCTACGAAAAGTTCCGAGAGGAGTTTTCGGCGGCCGATGTGGTCATCGCCATCGACGAAACACCGGTCGGTGTCTACGTCGAAATTGAGGGGGGCGAGGAGCGGATCCACCAAACTGCCGCGGCGCTCGGCAAGACGCAAGTCGACTACCTCACGGATTCGTACCGGACGCTCTTCTTGAACCACTGCCGGACACACGGCCTTGACTCAACGGACATGCTGTTCGACGCCGTCGCGCCCGGCGTGCCCGTGTCCGAATGATCGACCTGTCCGACTGGCCAGCGCTGGTGCTGACGGCCGGCCTCGCGACGCGCCTGCGTCCGCTCTCCGAGGTGCGTGCGAAGGCCGCGATGCCAATCGGCGGCATGACGATCATCGACCGCATTCTTCAATGGTTGCAGGAGGCCGGTGTCCGTCGCGTCGTGTTGAACTTGCACCATAAGCCAGAGACGATCACCGCGATCGTGGGCGATGGCTCGGCGTGGGGGCTGCACGTGCGCTATGCGTGGGAACGCGCGGTACTGGGCTCCGCCGGTGGACCACGCCACGCGCTGCCACTGCTCGACGCCCAGCGCTTTTTCATCGTCAATGGCGACACGCTGACGGATTGCGATTTACACGCCGTCGCCACCCATCACGTCCGCACGGCTGCGTGCGTGACGATGGCGGTGGTCCCTGGCGATGTCGCACGATATGGCGGCGTGTTGGTGGATAGCACCGGAGCGGTGCGTGGGTTCGGCGCGGCATCTGCGGGGACGAGGGCCCAACATTTCATCGGCGTGCAGGCGGTCAAGGCTGGCGTCTTTGCGGCGCTGCCGGACGATCAGCCGAGTGAAACGGTCCGCCCGCTGTATCCGCAACTCATCCGCCAGCAGCCCGGCGGTGTTGTCGCTTTCGAGAGCGCCGCCGAGTTTCTGGACGTCGGAACCGCACGCGACTATCTCGACACGGTCGTGACCGTGACCACCCGTGAAGGAAAGGCGTTTGACGTCGGCGTGGGTTGCGAGGTGGCCGGCGACGCCGTGCTCGAGCGGTCCGTGCTGTGGAACGGCGTGACGGTGGGCGCGGGCGCTCGACTACTCAACTGCGTCGTGGCTGACGACGTGACGGTGCCTGCGGGCGCGGGCTACGAGAACAGCGTCTTGTGCGACCAACCTGGCGGCTTGACGGTCACGGCGTTCTAGAATCGACCTGTGGACAACGCGCATTCGCGGATTGAGCAGTATCTCGACGACCACGCCCTGACCCCGTTCGTCACCAAGGTTCTGCCGCTCACGGGTGACGCGTCCGATCGCCGTTACTTTCGGGTGCTGCTCAGGGAGGGCGAATCGATTGTGCTCGCGCTGCACGCTGGGCCGATTGACTTCGACCGCCTGCCATTTGTCCTGGTGTCGCGCTTGCTGCGAGCGGTGCCGCTGCCGGTGCCGGCGCTGCGTCATCACTCGAACGCGCTTGGCATCATCGGGCAGCAGGATCTCGGCGACGTGACGCTGCAGGCGCACCTGGGGGCCGCGAGCGCCGACGAGCACGCGGCGCTCTACCGACATGCGGTCTCGTTCATCGCGCTCCTCCAGGCACGCGGCGACACGCTGCGTTCAGAAGACTACCCGCCGTACCAGATTGCCTTCGACACCGACAAGCTTGCATGGGAACTGGAGTTTTTCTACAAGTACTTTCTGCAGCAGTATCGCGGGATCTCCCCGCCGGTTAGCGTGCAAGTCGCGCTGTCGAAGGAATGGTCCGTCATCGTCGAGGAATTGGCCGACGAACGGCGCGTGTTGTGCCATCGCGACTATCACAGCCGCAACTTGATGCTGCACGAGCGGTCGCTGTTCATCATCGACTACCAGGACGCGCGGCTGGGGCCTGATACCTACGACCTGGCGTCCTTGCTGCGCGATTCGTACGTGGATTTGTCATCGCGGCAGGTGGACGAGCTCATCGCATTTTTCCTGGCGCTGAAGTCGGGGTCGGAAGGCGTCACCGACGCGCAGGCGACCGAATTTCGCCGCCGGTTCGATGTGATGGCCTTGCAGCGTAATCTCAAAGCCCTGGGCACCTTCGGCTATCAGACCGTGACGCGGAGCAACTCCGTGTACATCCAATACATTCCACGTACGCTCAATTACGTGCGGGCCAATCTGACCAAGTATCCGCGGTTTGCGCGGCTGCAAGATTTGCTGGCTGGCCTTATCGAAGAGCTTCGATAGGCGTGCGGGTCCGACGTGCCTGATAGAATGGCGGTTTCTCTTTTGCGGCGAGGAGCCCCCTGTGAGCAGCCGGCGCTTTGGCGTGTCCACGCATCTCTATCATGATCGGCGTCTCGAGCGCGATCACCTGGTCGAAATCGCCGCGCATGGTTTTGAATCAATCGAGCTGTTTGCGACGCGCACGCACTTTGACTATCACGACCGCCTCGCCGTGCTCGCACTGGCGGAGTGGCTGGAAGACACGCGACTGACGCTGCACTCCGTACATGCGCCGATCAACGCCAGCCTGGTGGATGGTCACTGGGGCAGCCCGTTCTCCAACGCCGTAACCGACGAGGCGCGGCGGCGACAGGCCTTGACGGAAGCCGAAGCGGCCCTTGCGATCGCGAACGCGATTCCCTACCGGCACCTCGTGGTGCATCTCGGTGTCCCTGATGACATGAAGCCGGCGCCTTCAGAGAACCATCGCGAGGCCGCTCACCGCAGCGTGGACACGCTGCAGGAGATGTGCGCGCGCGTTGACGTGCAGATGGCCATCGAAGTCATCCCCAACAGATTGTCGACGCCGGAATCGCTCGTGACGTTCATCGAAGAGGACCTCGACGGCGCCAGAATCGGCATTTGCATGGACGTCGGTCACGCGCACCTGATGGGCGACCTCGGTGACGCGATCGAGGCCTGTTCCGGCCATATCGTCACGACGCACTTGCACGACAACCGCCGCAAGACCGACGACCACCTGATACCGGGCGCCGGCACGATTGACTGGCCGGCGGCGCTGATGGAGTTACAGAAAGTCGGCTATGACGGCCCCTGGATGTTCGAGGTTGCCAACACGTCGACACCGAAGGCCGTGCTGGAACAGGTCGACAAGGCACGGAAACGGTTCGAGAGGCTGCTCGACATGAGCTTCGAAAACCCGCAGGCTTTCTGACCGTCCAGGCACGCCAAGGACCATCGGCGGCACATCGGCATCCGAGGCGCCACCGGCACCCGAGGCGACCCCAGGCACCCTAATGACCCACGTCTATATCGACCGCATCGGCGAGTTCGTCGGCCAGACCGTTACCATCAAGGGATGGCTTCACAATCGCCGGTCCAGCGGCAAAATTCACTTTCTCGTCGTTCGTGACGGCACCGGATTCCTGCAGGTCGTGATGGGCAAAAACGACGTGCCCGAAGAGACCTTCAAGGCCGCCGATCACTTGTCACAGGAAAGCTCGATCATCGTGACCGGCACTGTGCGCGAGGACCAGCGCGCCAAGGGCGGGTACGAACTCACGGCCCATGCC
>JACCSI010000206.1 GCA_013813075.1 Acidobacteriota bacterium
AGCGCATGCTGAACGCATCGGCGTTCGACAGGTTGTAGTCCACTTTGAGGCTGCCCACATGCACGTCGTCAACCAGGTTGGGACTGTGGACGAAATTACGCAGCGGGTCGGCAGCGTTGGCCTGCGGCCACATCTCAAGCATCTTGAGGCCGACCGGATTGAGGCGCGCGGTCGGGATGACGTTGCCGGCAAAGGCCTGGCCGGTCAACGGGTCACGCACCACGGCGGCCAGGCCGCTGAAGTTGCCCAGGCGTTGCGCGTCGTTGGGCACCGTGGCGCTGAGGGTCACTCCCTGCAGCAAATCGGTGCGCTCATAGGATCCGAAAAAGAACGCCTTCTTGCCCCAGAGCGGGCCCCCAAAGGTGCCGCCAAACTGCTTGCGATCGAGCGGAGCCTTCTCGGTCGCGAAAAAATTCTTCGCGTCAAACCGTTCGTTTCTGTAGAAGCCGAAGGCGTTGCCGCTGTAGCGGGCGGCGCCTGATTTCGTGATCAGGCTGATGATGCCGCCAACCGAGAAGCCGTACTCGGCGCCGTAGCTGGCGCCAAGCACCTTGAACTCCTGGATCGAGTCGGCCGACGGAAACGTCATGATCTCGCCCGTCGTCTCGTCGTTGTTGTTGAAACCGTCAAGCAGGTAGTTGTTGTCGTAGATGCGCGCGCCGTTGATATTGAGGCCGCCGCCTCGATCCTGCAGGACATTGCCCTGTGTCATCTGCTGCACGCCAGGCGCGATCAACCCGAGGTCGCGGAAGTTACGGCCGTTCAAAGGAAGCTCGACGATCTTGACCTGGTCGACGACTTGCCCCATGGCCGCATCGCGGGTGTCTACCAGAGGCGCCCGGGCCACGACCTGTACCGACTCCTCGATGGCGCCAACCCCCATGACCACATCAAACCGGACGTTCTGACTCACTTGCAGCGCCAGGTCGTTGCGTTCCTCGGTCCGGAAACCGGAGAGCTCCGCTGTCACTTTGTAGCGGCCCGGCGGCAGCAGCGCCACGCCGTACACGCCCGAGTCGTCGCTGGTGCTGGTCCGTAGGGCGAGGCTGTCAAGGTTCTGGACCGTGATAATCACGCCGGGCAAGGCGCCACCCGAGGCGTCTTTGACCGTCCCCGACACGCTCCCGGTGGTCTGGGCCAGCGCCGACCCCGCTATCGTCAGCAGCAAAACTAGAGCGATCGCATTCACACGTGTGCTCGTCATTCCCATGAGCTCCCGATTGAGGAGGACGTTACGTGCGTCCTAGAAGATGAATCTGAGGCCAAGCTGAATCTGCCGCGGTGGGCCCGCCGAAAAAATACGGCCAAAGTTCGGCGTCAGCGCCGTCCTGTTGGGGTTGTCGTAGTTGATCCAGTTGAACAAGTTAAAGAACTCAGCTCGAAACTGCAATTGCCGACCAGAACCCACGAATGTGTTCTTGACCAACGAGAAGTCAACATTCCTGGTGCCCGGCCCACGCAGCGAGTTGCGTCCCGCGTTGCCAAATGTGAACGGAGCGGGCCGGGCAAACGCTGCGGGATTCACCCAGCAGTTCGCGGTCCGTGTTTCAGGACAGCCCGGGCCGGAGGCGTAGGGATCTCCGATAAGATCCGGACGGTCCTGGAACTGACCGGTGTTGCTGTTATCGATGGCGAGGACCGGTCGCATTGGCTTGCCAGCCTCCGAGCAGCGTCGCCAGGAGAGCCGGTGCACTGTTCAGGAATCGACGGCCCGGGCCGAATGGCAGCTCGTAGATCGAGCTGAACACGAAGCGCTGCCGCACGTCGAACACCGACGGCCCCCATTCCGCATCGAGATCGCGATTATTTTGCGGGACACCTGAATCGGCCGTGCCACCGCTGCCCGACGCGTGGTCCATCGATTTCGAGAACGTATAGGAGGCGAGAAATGAATACCCTTGGGAGAATCGCTTCTCCAGGCGCGCCTCGAGGCCGTCGTAGCGTGACTCTGAAATCGACGTCACCGTGTTCATCGCCGCAAACGCGGGGTACGGGCGTCGCCCTTGCACCGCGCCCGGTCCCGGCAACGGCTGGTTATTGTTGACGGTCCGCGGCAGCCGATCGCCGCGCGTACCGACGTAGCCAACATCGGCGACCAGATTGGCCACGAGCTGGCGTTGCACATTGACACTGAACTGTTGCACGCGACCGAGCTTGTAGTGCTGGTCAAAGGCACTCAAATTGGGCGTGACGATGGCGAGGTTGTCGAAGGCGTTGGCCAAGGTGACGGTCTGGCCATCGCCGAGCGCGAGATCGCCGCTGAAGAACGGCGGATTGAGGCGCAGGCCGAGCGTCTGATTGATGAGTGGCACTTCATAGAAAATGCCGTAACCGCCACGCACGGCGAGCCGACCGTCGCCAGCGACGTCCCAGGCGACACCGATCCGTGGCGCAACGTCGGTCTTGTCCGCTGCATACATAGACCGGGTGGCGCCGTCTTGCCCGGCAATCAACCGACGTCCGGCTGTGAAGTCGAAACTGGTCAGCCGATTCTGCCGCTCGACCGTTGGCACGACAAACTCGTAACGAAGACCCAGGGTCACCGTCAGCCGATCACTCGCCCGCCAGTCGTCTTGCACAAACGCGCTGAACGACTTCGACACGAATTCAAATTGCGTGTCGCCGTCGCGTCCCAGCCCTCGCGACGCGGTGGTCGGAAGGCCAAGCAGCAGATCAGCGAGCGGGTCGCCCGTATATCGGCCTGTGAAACTGTAGGAGCCGCGGGCCGTGGAGTCGAAGATGAAGTCGGACGCAAAGGTCCGATAGTCGCCGCCAATCTTGAGGCTCTGCGCCCCCTTGAGATAGGTGACGGTGGTGGACAGACTGTGGGTGTCGAACGGGCCGCGCTGCGGCAGGTTGGTTGCCGACCCGAGGTTCTCGTAGACGCCACCCATGTTCAACAGCGGAAAGCCGAAATCAATGGGCTTTCGGGAGAGGCCCGTCAACCCAACCCGTCCGGCGACATCATCTTCAAAGTCTTGCTGGAGGTAGTCGAGTTTCCAGCGGTTGAACCCGACTCTGAACTCGCCGAGCAGGTTGTTGGTGAACGTGTGCGTGTCGGAGGCGCCGCCAGTGAGGAAGCGGGTTGCGCCTTGCAGCCGACCGAACCCTGGAACGATGGTTGTTCGCGAGAAGGTGTTGACGGGCTGCAGTTCGTGGATGTTCTGGAAGTTGTATCGAACCATCAGACGGTTCCGTGACGTGATCTGCTGGTCAACCCGGGCGATCACGGTATCGTCATCCAGAGTGTTGATCGGGCGCGATGTGAAATTACGGAGCGGGTCGGCGGCATTCGGGGCAGGGTATGCGGCCGCCAGGCTGGCACCGATCGCGCTCAGTCGTGACGCGGGGATAACGTTGCCCGGGAACGGTTCGCCAGTCTGAGGATCGCGGATGACGGTGGCAAGACGCGAGAAATTACCGCTGAGCATTCCTTCGAGTGGTACGCGGCCGGTGAAGGTCGCGCCTTGCCGTGCCCGCAATGCTTCATAGCCGACGAAGAAAAACGTCCGGTCTCGAAAAAGAGGACCGCCGACATCGACGCCGTTCTGGTTGCGGCGGAAAAGGGGGATGTCGCCGGGCGGGTCGAAGACATTCTTCGCGTCCATGGCGCTGTTGCGATAAAACGAGTACGCATCGCCGTGAAACGTGTTGGCTCCGGATCGGGTAATGACGTTGATCTGCGCACCGGCGGTCCGGCCAAATTCCGACGAGTAAGTCGGGGACATCACACGGAACTCGCTGATGGCGTAGGTCGGCGGGTTGACGATCAACTGACCGATCGCCTGTGTGGTGTTATCGATGCCGTCGAGCCAGAAGAAGTTCGACGACTCGCGTAAGCCGTGGACGTTAATGGCGCCGCCCTGTGTCCCCAGCGTCGTGCCCTTGGTTGAGGGCAGCGCACCGGGCACGAGCAGGTTCAGTTGCAAGAAGTTACGGCCGTTGAGCGGCAGCTCCGTCGTCTCTTTGTTCGTCACTACAGTGCCAACCGTCGCCGTATTGGTTTGAACCATGGGCAATTCGGCGGTCACGACCACGTCCTCGGTAACGGCACCAACCTCCAAGGTGAAGTCGGCACGCTGCTGCTGATTCACGTTCAGCGGAATGGGCTCGCGCAGCGCGCGCCGGAAGCCTGCCAGCCCAGCGGATGCACGGTAGCGGCCCGGAGGGAGTAGCGGGACACCGTAGCGGCCCTCCGAATCGGTCACGAGCTCGCGTTCCTGGCCGGTGTCAAGGTTGGTTACGGTAATCGTGACACCCGGCAAGACCCCACCCTCGCTGTCGAACACCGTGCCGACGAGCGCCGCGGTGAAGCCCTGACCATGGACGAGAGGCACTGTGCTCCAAGCGAGCAGCAGCGAGAGAGTCGCAGCATGGACGCACGCCCTCACAAACGCTCTCTATCGGCCGGCAAAGCCGTGGTCTTGGGCGTCGCGTCAAGCGCTGGACGGCGGGTATGCCAGGTTGTGCTCGATTCGTAGGCATGGCTGACGCGAAAGAGCGTCGCCTCATCGAACGGCTTGCCATAAAACTGAATGCCCAGCGGCAGCGTCGGGGCGTCGCTGGTAAAGCCGCACGGAATGACGATGGCGGGCAAGCCGGTCATATTGCCGATGAACGTATTGCCACCCCGGTAAGGCGTGGCTGTTGACCCGGGCTTGACGTCGCTGCCGGCAACCTCGGGCGAATCGAGTTTGGTGGCAGGACTACCCGAGGGCACCGCCATTACATCGCAGGTCTCGAAGACCCGCTGCATCGAATCCATCAGCAGCGATCGCACACGCAGTGCCTTGATGTAGTCAGTCGCGGGGTAGAAACGGGCGGCATCGAGGCGCTCGCGCACGATTGGGTCGAAGAGCTCGGGGGTTGCCTTCATCCGCTGTTCGTGGAAGCAGGCGGCTTCAGCCATGGCGACTATCCAGCCAGCCGATCCTGCCAATTCGGCGTGCGGCACCTCGACGTCGACGATCGTGGCACCCATCTGGCGAAGCTGCGCGATGGCCGCGCGCACTGCGGTCACAGTCTGTGGATTGACTCCGTCGAAAAAGTAATTGGTCGGCACGCCAATGCGCAGTCCTTTGACGTTGCCGGTCAGGGACCTGCTGTAGTCGGGCACGCGATCCGCGGTCGCCGTCGGATCCATCGGATCGGCTCCGGCGATGGCCTGCAGCAC
>JACCSI010000209.1 GCA_013813075.1 Acidobacteriota bacterium
GCGTCGCAATATGCACTACGACATCCTTGGTGACCCCATGTTTCGACTGCGCGACGTGCCGCGCATGCTGGAGCTGGCCAAGGCGCGCCCGGAAGGGGATACGTCCGTCCCCGCGGAACTGTTCACCTATCCGGCACGGACTGCGGCAGGAAAGCGCCTGCGCGGCAATTGAGCGATTACTCGTCACGCAAGGACGCAGTGTCCTGATGACGGTATACCGCGCAGCGTGGGTGTGCCCGATTGCGCACGCGCCAATCCGCGACGGCTGGTTCGCGGTCGCGAGCCAACGCATTGTCAGGGTCGGAGAGGCCGGGGAGCCGGCGCCTGCGTCCGCCGTTGACCTTGGCACCGTCGCGGTGCTGCCAGGCCTTGTCAACGCGCACACTCACGTCGAACTGTCGTGGCTGCGTGGGCGGGTGCCGCCGGCAACCAACTTCACGGATTGGATCACGCACCTGTTCGCGACGCGCGGTAGCCGGCGGGAGACGGCCGGCGACCTGAATGTCATGGAAGCCGCGCGGCAGGCTGCGGGCGAAGCACGGGAATTCGGCACCGCCGCCGTGGGTGACATCAGCAACTCGTTGGTTTCCGTGGAACCAATTCGCGCCGCCGGGCTCAGCGGCATTGTCCTTCACGAGCTGCTCGGCTTCAAGTCAACCACGGGCCAACTAGTGGAAGATACCCGACCATACCGCGCGGCCGCCGCCAGACTCGGCGGCGACGCGGTACGCGTCTCGGTCTCGCCGCACGCACCATATTCGGTGTCGCCCGAGTTGTTCCGCGCCATTCGCGCGGAAGTCAACGAGTCTGATGTGCCCGTGACCAGTGTCCACGTCGGCGAGTCGGTCGGGGAAATTGCGTTTCTCCAAGATGGCACCGGACCATGGCCCGGCATTCTGGCGTGGGTCGGAGCGACGCGCGACGACTGGACGCCGCCAGGACTAGGCCCGGTCGAGTATCTCGACTCGCTTGGCGTGCTCGACGCTCGGACGCTGGTGGTGCATGGTGTGCAGCTCTCGGACGACAGCCTGCGCCGGCTCGCGACCATCGGCGCCACGCTTGTCACCTGTCCGCGCAGCAATCAGTGGGTCGGCGTCGGTGTCCCGCCGATTGAGCGCTTCTATGCATCGGGAGTCAAGCTGGCGGTCGGCACAGACAGCCTTGCGAGTGTGGACGACCTCAATGTGTTTGCCGAGCTCAAGACCATGCGGTGGCTGGCCCCTACGGTGCCGGCGGCGCGGCTGCTGGAAAGCGCAACGCAGGTGGGTGCGGAGGCACTTGGTCTCGGGAAGGAACTCGGCACCATTCAGGTAGGCAAACAGGCCGCTCTGATCGCCGTCGAACTCCCGCGCGCCGCGATCGACGTCGAAGAGTATCTCGTCAGCGGCGTTGAGGCCAGACACGTGCAATGGGTGCCGGCGTGAGGGCGCGGATCGGCACCTATCTGTCGTTCGTGCGGTTTTCACACTCGGTGTTTGCGCTGCCATTTGCGCTCACCGGCGCGCTGTTGGCGGCGCGCGAGCATCCGCTGACCTGGCAACGCGTCGCCTGGATAGTGTTGGCCATGGTCGCCGCGCGCAGTTCGGCGATGGGCTTCAACCGTCTGGTTGACGCACGCTACGATGCCAGCAACCCGCGCACCGCCATGCGCGAGATTCCACGCGGCACCATGAGCCGCGTCGAGGCGACGGTGTTCGTTGTCGTCTCGTCGGTGGTCTTCGTGTTCGCGTCGTGGAATCTGAGCGTCGTATGCGCGGCGCTGTCCCCTGTAGCGCTCGCTATCGTGTTCTGGTATTCCCTCGCCAAGCGGTTCACGTCTTACACACAGGCATTTCTTGGGCTGGCCATGGCGGTGGCGCCCGTTGGCGGTTGGCTCGCCGCCGGCGGGGCGGCCGGACGATGGGAGCCGTGGCTCCTGGGTGCGGCGATCGGGCTCTGGGTGGGTGGGTTTGACGTTCTCTACGCCTGCCAGGACTACACCTTCGACCGTGAGCACGGCTTGCGGTCGATCCCCGTCAGGTTCGGTATCGAGCGGTCGCTGCTGATTTCGCGCGCCATGCATGTGGCGACAATCCTGTGTATGGTGGCGCTCGCGCCGGTCGTGCCGCTTGGACCGATCTACCTTGCCGGCGTTGCCGTGGTGGGCGTGTTGCTCGCCTACGAGCAGTCGCTCGTGAGCAGCACCGACCTTTCGCAGGTCAAGCGCGCGTTTGACCTCAATGGTTACGTCGGCATTCTCTACTTCATGACCACCGCTGCCGCGGTGTTCGCCGGCTGATCGCACCGACCCCGGCACCTCCGACGGCTGACACTGACGCCCGACCCCCAAGATGACTGAGCTCGATAAATCGCCCGACAGAATTTCCGGCATGTTCGACGCCATCGCCCCCCGCTACGACCTGCTGAACGGTGTCCTGTCAGGGGGGCTTGATCGTTATTGGCGTCGGCGCGCAATCCGGTCGCTGGGGTTGAGCGGCCCGGAAACGCTGCTCGACGTCTGCACCGGCACCGGCGATGTGGCACTGGCGGCAGCGCGAACTCCGCGCGGGGCCCGACGGGTACTCGCCGTGGATTTCGCCGGGGCCATGCTGACGCGGGCACGTCAGAAATCGCGGAGTCGTGGGCTGGACTCACGCCTGCACGTCGTGCGCGGCGACGCGATGAGCCTGCCGGTGGCGGCGGACGCGGTGGACGTGGTGACAATGGCCTTTGGCATTCGCAACGTCGCCCGACCGGAGGTCGCGTGCGCGGAACTGCTCCGGGTGTTGCGCCCGGGCGGGCGAGTGGCCATCCTTGAATTCGGGCTTCCGGTCGTACCCGCCGTGCGCCCCCTCTACTTGTGGTACTTCCGCAACGTGCTCCCTCGGATTGGTCG
>JACCSI010000210.1 GCA_013813075.1 Acidobacteriota bacterium
TGCCGGCGTTGGATCGAACACTCCCGCTCGAACACATGCACGACATTGCCGTGGGTGTCGGCAAAGACCTGGATTTCGACGTGGCGGGGCCGCTCCACCAGGCGCTCGACGTACAGGGTGCCATCGCCAAAAGCGGCTTTGGCCTCTCGTCGAGCGCCCTGCACCGCGTCGAGCACTTCCGACGCGGCGCGGACCGTCTTCATGCCGATGCCGCCGCCGCCCGCGGACGGTTTGATCAACGCCGGGAAGCCAATGTGCGTGACGGCAGCCAGCATGGCGTCGTCGGACTGATCGGCAGGTGTCTCGCCAGGCACCACCGGGACGCCCGCGCGCTGCATCAGTTCGCGCGCGCCAATCTTGGAGCCCATCCGCTCGATAGCGTCCGGCGGCGGCCCGACAAACGTCAGTCCCGCGTCGCCGCAGGCACGGGCAAAATGAGCGCGCTCCGACAGAAAGCCATAGCCGGGGTGTATGGCGTCGGCGCCAGCGCGTCGGGCAGCGTCGAGCAGCTGTGGAATGTTGAGATAACTGTCCGGGGCGGGCGACCCGCCAATGTGTTGGGCGAAGTCCGCCGCGTGCACGTGCGGCGCCTGCTCGTCCGCGTCCGAATAGACGGCCACGCTTTCGATGCCGAGCTCGCGGCAGGCGCGGATAATTCGCAGGGCAATCTCGCCGCGGTTCGCGATCATCAGCCGCCGAATCATGCTCGCACCCAGCCGGGCTTGCGCTTGTCGAGAAACGCCTTGAGACCGTCCTGGCCCTCCGCGGATACGCGTTGTGCGGCAATGGCGTCGGCAGTCAGCGACATCGCCTCTTGGGGCGAGCGCCCCGACACCCGCGGAATCAACGCTTTCGCGGCCGCGATACCCGTTGGAGACGACGACAGCAGTTCGTCGACATACGACTGCACGGCGTCGTCGAGTTCGTTTGCCGGCACGACCGCGTGCACAAGGTTGATCTGTTTCGCCCGCGCCGCTGAAAAACGCATGCCGGTCAGGAACAGCTCTCGTGCGGCGGAGGGACCAATTTTCGGCAGCACGTAGGGTGAGATGACCGCTGGCAAGATTCCAAGTTTCGTCTCGGTAAAGCCGAACAGCGTGTCCTCTTCTGCCACCGCGACGTCGCAAATCGCCGTCAGTCCCGCACCGCCACCAAGGGCGGCGCCGTGAATGCGACCGACCACTGCCGCCGGCAGCGTGTTGAGCGCGAGGAACATCTCGGCCATGCGGGTGGCATCCCGCACATTGTCGTCACGCGAGTAGCCGACCATCTTTGCCATCCAGCCGGCATCGGCACCGGCGCTGAACACCCTGCCCGCACCGCTCAGGATGACTACGCGAAGGGACGCATCCTGTGCCGCGGCACGTGCCCATGCCGTCAGCTCCGCAATGACGTCTTCGTTGAACGCGTTGCGGACATCGGGACGGTTGATCGTCAGACGTTCCACGGCGCCCTCGCGCCGAACCTCGAGAAACCGGTAAGCCACAATCACATCCTGAAAATGCCGAATTTGGCCGGCGGTATCGGAGCATTGAATGCGGCCGAGAGCCCAAGCGCCAATGCAGGACGCGTTTCCGCGGGGTCAAGAATGCCGTCGTCCCAGAGACGGGCGGTCGAGTAGTAAGGCGACCCTTCAGTGTCGTACTTCTGCAGGATCGGGTCGCGGATGGCCGTTTCATCGGCTGGAGGGAACGGCTTGCCGTCCCGTGCCAGCTGATCGCGCTTCACGGTCGTCAACACGGCGGCGGCCTGCTCGCCGCCCATCACGGAAATCCGTCCATTGGGCCACATCCACAGGAGCCGTGGATCGTAGGCGCGGCCGCACATCCCGTAGTTACCGGCGCCAAATGAGCCGCCGATAATCACGGTGAACTTGGGCACCACCGAGTTCGCGACGGCATGCACCATCTTGGCGCCATCCTTGGCGATGCCGCCCCGCTCGTACTGGCGGCCGACCATGAATCCAGTGATGTTCTGCAGGAAGATCAGCGGCACGCCGCGCAGGTTACACAGTTCGATGAAGTGCGATGCCTTCAGCGCCGACTCGGAAAACAGCACGCCGTTATTGGCGATGACGCCCACAAGGAAGCCATGAAGGCGCGCGAAGGCGCACACGATGGTGGTCGCGTACCGTTCCTTGAATTCGTCGAACCGCGACCCATCGACGATGCGCGCGATCACTTCGCGGACGTCGTATGGCTTACGCACGTCGGCACTGACCACCCCGTAGATCTCTTCCGGATCGTAGGCCGGTTCTTCAGGCGTGGTCATGTCGGTGGGAAGGCGCTTCACGGTATTCAAGGTGGAGACGATGATCCGCGCTTGGTGCAGGGCGTGCTCGTCGTCCTCGGCGAAGTAGTCGGCGACACCGGACAAGCGCGTGTGCACGTCGGCACCCCCCAGTTCTTCAGCGGTCACTTCCTCGCCCGTGGCCGCTTTCACGAGCGGCGGACCGCCAAGAAAAATTGTTCCGGTATTCTTGACGATGACCGTTTCGTCGGACATCGCGGGGACGTAGGCGCCGCCGGCGGTGCAGGACCCCATCACCACCGCGACCTGTGGGATTCCTGCGGCAGACATCCGCGCCTGATTAAAAAAGATACGGCCGAAGTGCTCGCGGTCCGGAAATACTTCCGCCTGCAGCGGCAGGAAGGCCCCCCCGGAATCCACCAAATAGACACAGGGCAAGTGATTCTGCAGGGCAATTTCCTGGGCCCGGATGTGCTTCTTGACCGTGATGGGGTAATAGGTGCCGCCCTTGACGGTCGCATCGTTGGCGACGATGAGCACCTCGCGGCCGGACACCCTCCCGATCCCCGTGACCACACCCGCCGCAGGTGCGCCGTGGTCGTACATGTCCCAGGCTGCGAGCGCTGACAACTCGAGAAACGGCGATCCCGGATCGAGCAGCTTTTCGATGCGCTCGCGCACCGGCAGCTTGCCTTGTTCGCGATGCCGTTCGACGTATTTGGGTCCACCCCCCTCTCGCACCTGCTCGCTGCGCTCGCGGTACTCGGCGACCAGTGCCGCCATGCGCGCGTGGTTGGCTTTGAACTCATCACTGGAAGTGCGAATCTGACTATCGAAAGTATCCATTACAACCCGCAAATCGTCCTGTCGCCGGCCGTCGCTTTACCGCGTTCGGGCACGCCAATGGTGATGATGGGCGTTGTCCCGGGTTTCGGCACCTCGACATCTTACCTACTGACGCCGAGCCTCAGCCCGTCAGGCGATAGATGGTATCGCGTCGGTCCCCCCGCTCGGCCGAACGAGCGCAACCTGTGTGTGTACGGAAGGACTGCCGGGCTTTCGCCCGGCAGCTCTATGGTGGGCTTATAAGTGCGGATGTATGACGAGTAAACGAAGCTCGTTGCCCCTTCTTAGAGCAACGCACGTGCCAGCATGGCTGGAGTGGCAGACAGGGCCCATTTGCCAAGTCATTTCGCGATTCCCCACCCCTGTTACTAGGGTGCCTGTCCACTTTTACTAGGGTGCCTGTCCACGCGGTTACCTATTTCGGGTGTGGACGTGCGTCGAAGCACGCCGACGGGAGATGAGGGGCAGTGGACCGACGTCAACCGCATCCTCCACGCGACGGTTGGCTCCGACCTCATACCGTTGCCCATGCC
>JACCSI010000242.1 GCA_013813075.1 Acidobacteriota bacterium
GCGCCAAAGCCCCGGGCCACGATCGAGATCTTGTGAACCGGATCCGTCCCCGGCAGCGAGCTGGCGACGATGGCGTGCCCGGATTCGTGATACGCGACAATCTCGCGTTCCTTCGTGCTCATCACCCGCTTCTTCTCGAGCCCGGCAATCAGGCGATCGATGGCCTCGTCGAAGTCGTGCATGTCGACCATCAACTTGTCCCGGCGTGCGGCCAATAGGGCGGCTTCGTTGACGAGATTGGCCAGATCGGCGCCGGCAAACCCCGCAGTACGAGCGGCCACTTTCTTCAAGTCGACCTCGGGAGACAATTTCACGTTGCGTACATGAATGCGCAACACTTCTTCGCGCCCCTTGATGTCGGGCTTGTCGACCAGCACCTGGCGATCGAATCGGCCAGGGCGCATCAGGGCCGGGTCGAGCACCTCCGGCCGGTTGGTGGCGCCCATGATGATGATGGCCTTGCGCGGATCGAAGCCGTCCATTTCCGCCAACAGCTGGTTGAGGGTCTGCTCGCGCTCTTCGTGGCTGCCAATCGGGCTCTGGACCCGGGCTTTGCCAAGCGCGTCGAGCTCGTCAATAAACACGATGCACGGTGCCTTGGCCTCGGCCTGCGAAAACAGATCACGCACGCGCGCGGCGCCTACGCCGACGAACATCTCGACGAATTCGGAACCGCTCAAGCTGAAGAACGGCACCTTCGCCTCACCCGCAACCGCCCGCGCCAGCAGTGTCTTGCCCGTCCCCGGGGGGCCCACCAGCAGCACCCCTTTGGGAATCTTGCCGCCCAGGCTGGTGTATTTCTTGGGCGTCTTCAGGAATTCGACGATCTCCCTCAATTCCTGCGCGGCCTCGTCCACACCGGCCACATCCGAAAAACTCACCTTGACGTCGTCTTCCGCGTAGATTTTGGCTTTACTGCGCGCAAACGACATCACGCCGCCTTCCGCACCGCCGATTCGGCGGAAGAAGAACGTCCATAGCGCGACGATCAGGAGCACGGGCACCAGCCAGCTCAGAACTTCCGGCAGCCAGCGGCTGACAATCTCGCCGGCGTACTTCACGCCTGCCTTGTCGAGCTCTTCAATCAGCTTGGGATCTTCGATACGTGTGGTTGTGAACGTCGCCGGGCCATCCGATTTTTTCAGCTCGCCGCGAATCGACGTGTCGCCGACGGAAACCTCCGCGACTTGACCGCTACGCACCAAACTCTTGAACTCGCTGTAAGGAATCTGGCGGCCCGTTGGCGATAACAAAAACGCCTGCGCGAGCGCCAGCATGACCAGTGCGCCCAGCACCCACCAGATGGCATTGGGACGCCCAGGCACCGCTCCTTTTTTCCCCCCTGACGGGAGCATCGGATTAGGCAACAGAAACCTCGTTTTTCGCGAACGCGAGTCCCGCGGCACCCGCCTCGACGACTATGCGATCGCCCTCGGCGAATTCGCCTTGCAGCACGCGTACCGCCAGTGGATCCAGGACACGCTTCTGGAGCGTCCGCTTCAGCGGGCGCGCGCCATACATCGGATCATACCCCTCCTCTACGAGGAATTCCTTGGCGCCGTCGGTCAGCTCGACCTTAATCTTGCGATCGGCCAGCCGCTTCATCAGCCCGCGCAGCTGGATGTCGATGATCTGCTTCATGTGCTCGCGTCCCAGCGCGTGGAACACGATGATCTCATCCACGCGATTCAAAAATTCTGGACGGAAGTGCTGCCGAAGCGCGGCCATGACCTCGCGGCGCACGCCTTCGGTGAGGTCGCCGGAGGACGTCATCGCCGTTTCCGCAATGTAGTGACTGCCGATATTCGACGTCATGATGACCACGGTGTTCTTGAAGTCCACCGTGCGGCCCTTGCTGTCCGTCAGCCTGCCGTCGTCCAACAGCTGAAGCAGCACGTTGAGCACTTCCGGGTGCGCCTTCTCGACTTCATCGAACAGCACCACGGAATAGGGCCGCCGACGTACCGCCTCGGTGAGCTGGCCCGATTCGTCGTAGCCGATGTAGCCCGGAGGCGCGCCGATGAGGCGTGAGACGGTGTGCTTTTCCTGGTATTCGGACATGTCGATGCGAATCATCGCGTGCTCGTCGTCGAACAGGAATTCGGCAAGCGCCCGAGCGAGCTCCGTTTTACCGACGCCCGTTGGCCCCAGGAAAATGAACGACCCCAGCGGACGATTCGGATCCTGCAACCCGGCCCGCGCGCGACGGATGGCATTCGCGACCGCCTGGATCGCCTCGTCCTGACCAATGACGCGTTCGTGCAGGCGGGTTTCCATCTGCAGCAGCTTCTGAATTTCACCCTCCAGCAGCCGGCGGACGGGAATGCCGGTCCACTTGCCGACGACTTCGGCGATATCCTCCTCGTCTACCTCCTCTTTGAGCATGCTCTGGGTCTGCTGAAGGGTCGCCAGTGCCGATTCCTGCTCCTTGATGGCCACTTCGAGCTTCGGCACCCGTCCGTATTGCAGCTCTGACGCTTTCGCGTAGTCGCCGGCGCGCTGTGCGCGGTCCACCTCGAGCTTGATCTGCTCCAGCTCTTCCTTCAGGGTCCGTCCTGTCTGGATGGCGCTTTTCTCCTGTTCCCAGTGTCCCTTCAGCTGGTCGAGGGTCTCCTTGAGATCCGCGAGCTCCTTTTCGAGTTTCGCGAGTCGTTCCTGCGACGGCTTGTCGGTCTCCTTGCGCAGCGCCGCCCGTTCGATCTCGAGTTGCATGATGCGTCGCTGCACCTCGTCGAGCTCCGCGGGCATCGAATCGATTTCCATGCGCAGGCGCGATGCCGCTTCATCAATGAGATCGATAGCCTTATCGGGCAGGAATCGATCCGTTATGTAGCGATGAGACAACACGGCAGCGGCGACCAGCGCGGCATCCTTCAATTTGACGCCATGATGAATCTCATAGCGCTCGCGCAGTCCGCGCAGGATGCTGATTGTGTCCTCGACGGTCGGCTCGCCGACCATGACCGGCTGGAAACGGCGCTCGAGCGCGGCGTCCTTCTCGATGTGTTTGCGGTACTCGTCGAGCGTGGTCGCGCCGATCGTGTGCAACTCGCCGCGCGCGAGCATCGGCTTCAGCATGTTGGAGGCATCCAACGAACCCTCGGACGCGCCCGCACCGACAACGGTGTGGAGTTCGTCGATGAAGAGCACGACCTGGCCTTCGGCGTCGGCGATTTCCTTGAGCACGGCTTTCAGTCGCTCTTCGAATTCGCCCCGATACTTGGCCCCGGCGATGAGTGCCCCCATGTCGAGGCCGACAATTTTCTTGTTTTTTAATCCTTCGGGCACGTCGCCGCGCACGATGCGTTGCGCCAGCCCCTCGACGATCGCCGTCTTCCCGACACCGGGCTCTCCAATTAGGACCGGGTTGTTCTTTGTCCGCCGCGAGAGGACCTGGATGACGCGCCTGACCTCTTCGTCGCGGCCGATGACCGGGTCGAGCTTGCCGCGACGGGCGAGCTCCGTGAGATCGCGGCCGTAGCGCTCGAGCGCCTGGTACTTGCCCTCCGGGTTCTGGTCGGTGACGCGTTGGTTCCCGCGAATCGACGTCAACGCTTCGAGTACTTTCTCGCGGGTGACGCCCTGCGGCGTGAGAGTGTCGACCGTGGTCGCCTTGCCGGGCTCCGACAGCACACTCAAGAGCAGGTGCTCGGTGCTGACGAACTCATCCTGCATCGCTTTGGCTTCCGCGTGCGCACCGTCGATGATCGCCCGCAGGCGCGGAGCGACATGCGGTTCGGCGCCGCCGTACGCCTTGGGGAGGCGACCGAGAGACCCGCGCAACGAGCGCGCCACGGCCGCAGGGTCAACTGTGAGCTTTCGCAGCACAGTGGGCACCACGCCTTCAGCTTGCTCCAGCAGGGTTACCAGCAAGTGCTCGGGCTCCACTTGCGCGTGATTGAGTTCGGAAGCCAACGGCGGCGTTGCGATGATGGCTTCCTGTGCCTTCTCCGTGAATTTGTTCAAGTTCATGACTTCTTCTCCAACGCTGCCAGTGCCTCCCAATGCGTGCGCTCTTCGTTGGACGGCCCCTGGGGGATGGCGATGTCGACGGTGGCGTAAAGGTCTGCGGCCTCTGAGTCTTTACCGGTGTGCGGCATGCCGTGGCCGCGCAACCGGAAGACCTGGCCATTCTGAGTGCCCGGTGGAATCTTGAGCCGCAGCGACTTGCCCGCGAGGGTGAGCACCTCGGTCTCCCCCCCGACCACGGCGGTGGGAGCAGCGACGCGGACCTTGGCGTAGAGATCGCGCCCCTTGCGCTCGAATTTGCCATGGGGTCGAAGCTTGACGCGCAGATACAAATCGCCGCGCGCGCCGCTGCCGCCGCCCGGTTCACCTTCACCGCTGACCCGCACGCGCGAGCCGTCGGTGACGCCGGCGGGGATACGGACTTCGACGTTGCGATGCGCACCGTCCTGTCGGATGCCCAACCGCTGCACCGTGCCGCGAAGCGTGTCTTCGAGATCCAGTTCGATCTCGTGCTCCATGTCGCGGCCCTTGGTGGTCCGCGGTGCGCCGCCGCGGCCGCCGCGACGCTGGCCAGGCCCGCCACCAGCGGGGCCGCCAAAAAATGTGCTGAAGAAGTCCGAGAACGGGCCGTCGTCGCCGCCAAACATCTGGGAGACTTCGTCCTCACTCATCGTCCGGAAGCCCCTGCTCCCGTCCTGCGGGCGCCCCCATTGAGCGCCAAACGGGTGGGCACCAGCCGTGCCACTCCGCTGCGCCTGCTCGTACATTCGCCAGTTCGCGCCCAGCTCCTCGTACTTCTGACGCTTTTCAGGGTCGCTCAGGACCTCGTTCGCCTCGTTCAATTCCTTGAAGCGAGCCTCCGCCGCCTTGTCGCCAGGATTGACATCCGGGTGAAATTTGCGCGCGAGTTTTCGGAACGCCTGTTTGATCTCCTTGGCGGAGGCCGTCTTGGCGACACCGAGTGTGGCGTAGTAGTCCTTAAAATCCATCGTCAATCACCGGCTCGAACGTCGCTTTAGCTGGTGCCCGCCCCTGCGCCGCGGCGTGGGCCTGACCGCGCAGTCCGAGAGGCACAGCGTGGCCTCGGACCTCGTGAGCGCTTGCATATGGGGAGGGTGGCCTCGGCCTGGCCAGCTGCCCACGATCTGCTGGTGTCGTCATAACCCGAGGAGTCCATTCAGCTTGCTGATCTCGCGGAGCAGCCGTCGCCGGACGATGTCCGGAGCCAGGTGGTCGTCGTGCATCAGCGGCTGAATGCGCCGCATCACGGCGGCAACCTCCAACAGCTGCTGGACACCGGCGAGGTTGATGCCCATGTCGTCAACCAAACGCTTGATGAACCGCAGCCGCTCGATCTCGTCCCGTGAATACAACCGCATGCTGCCGATCGTCCGCGACGGCCGGACCAGTCCGAGCCGCTCGTATTTGCGGAGGGTCTGCGGATGCATGCGGAGCATGCGTGCCGCGGTCGAAATGAAAATCAGTTCTTGAGTCGGCACATATCAAGTATGTGACTTGATACGGATCGTGTCAATGCCTAGACACACGCCACACCACGTTGGCAGGCGGCGCTGGATGGCGCGGCCGCAACTGGAGAGCGACGTCAGATCCCGGCAGTGCGGTCGGTAGCGGCAAGCAACCCATCGTGACACGGGTGCCGGAACGACGCCCATGGCAGCCTCTGCGCGACGCCGTGGCGCAGAGTGTGGCCGAATCGACGCCAACGGCGTCACCGATTCCGGTGGGAGGTTCACTATACTGAAGGGCAGTGTTCGACGTTCACGCTTCGGATTTAGTCACCATCGGTTTGCTCGTCGCGCTCGAAGGATTGCTGAGCGCGGATAACGCGATGGTCCTGGCCGTCCTGGTGCTCGGGCTGCCTCGGCATCAGCAGCAGAAGGCGCTGCGCTACGGCATCCTCGGCGCGTTCGTGTTTCGTATCACGGCGACCGTTTTTGCCGCCTACATGATTCAGGTGGTCTGGGTCCAGCTGCTGGGCGCGCTCTACCTTCTGTATCTTCCCTATCAGCACTTCTTCGGGCACGGTGATGCCGACGCGCGCCGAGGGGTCAAGCCGGCGCGGCCGTGGCTCGGACTGTCCGCATTCTGGGCGACGGTCGTCAAAGTCGAGCTGACCGATATCGTGTTTGCGATTGATTCCATCCTGGTCGCCGTGGCCATGTCGAACAAGCTCTGGGTGATCGTCATTGGCGGCGTTCTGGGCATCATCGCCATGCGCCTGGTGATTGGGCAGCTACTCGCCCTGGTCATGAGATATCCGGCGCTGGTCGATGGGGCCTTTGTGATCATCGCGTGGGTCGGCATCAAGCTGCTGGTGGAGTACCTCCATAACATGCACGTGATCACACTCGTTATCCCCAAGTGGATTTCGCTGGGGCTGATTGTGGTGATTTTCGTCATCGCGCTGTGGTACGCCCGGCGGCACGGGGCGCAGCCCCCTGACGAAAGCGGCGGCGAGGCGGTTGACCTGCTGAAGGCGCCGCCCAAGCAGTGATTTTCCGCAATCCCTGAAAACGACTACACTGAGGCCGTGCGTGTTCATCTCATAAATCCCAGTCATCTCGCGTTCGGCGTTGCCGTTATCACCCCACGATGGCTGTATGTGCTGGCGGCGGCGACACCGGCCCCGTACGGCGACCCGGTCATCGTCGATGAAACCCTCGTCGCGCTCGATCCCGAAACTATCGCAGCCGGGGACGTCGTCGGCATCGGCATTCATAGCGGGAATGCGCTGCGCGGGTATGAAGTCGGACGCATCGCCCGGGACCGCGGCGCCCTCGTCATCTACGGCGGCATCCACGCCACGCTATATCCGGAGGAAGCGCTCGAGCTGGGTGGTGCTCATGCGGTCGCCAAGGGAGATGGCGACCGGATCTGGCCGCTGGTCATCAAGGCGTGCCTGGATGGCAACCACGAGAGCATTTACGACGGCGGGCGGATCGAGGGCGGTTCGATGCTGAAGGCGCGCTGGGACCTGCTCCCCCCCGATCGCTATATGTGGGCGTCGGTGCAGACGGTCCGCGGTTGTCCGAAGCACTGCTCGTTCTGCTCGGTCTGGCGGACCGACGGCCAGAAGCCGCGCGTACGGTCGAGCGATGCGGTGATCGAAGAACTCGTCGAACTGCGGCGGAAGGGGTTTCGCTTCATCGCGCTGGCGGACGACAACTTCTATCCCGTCGCCATGGCCGATCTGAAGATGGCGGACCGGCGCGCCGACAAGACCACGCTCAACAACCTTCTGCAGATCCGCGAGGAGCGGTTCGAGTTGATGGCGCGGCTCGCGAAACTGCCGAAGGACATGATCTTCTTTACGCAGATTACGATGGAGGCCGCCGAGGACCCAGAGTTCCTCAAGGCGATGAAAAAAGCCAACATCAAAGGCGCTCTCGTGGGCGTCGAATCGGTGACTCCGGCCGGGCTGAAGGACATCTATAAGGACTTCAACTTTTTTGGCGAAGAGCTCGTGGATCGCTTGAAGGCGTTCCGTGAGCACGGCGTCCACGTGCTCGGCTCGTTCATCTTCGGCTTGCCGTCGGACCGCCCGGAGACGTTTGCCGCCACCGCGGCACTGGCGCAGCGCGCGGGCGTGACCTTCGCCCAGTTCGTCATGCTCACCCCATTCCCTGGCACGGTGGACTTCGCGCGCTGGGAGGAAGAGATGCAGAAGGACGACACGCGCATCGCCGGAGTGCCGATTACGCGGCACTGGCTGATTCCGCAGGCGCAGCGTCCCAAGGTGTATTTACCGCACCCGGTGATGTCAGCCGACGAGATCCGCAACCGCACGCAGGCGGTATGGGACGACTTCTACAGCCTGCCCAACATCTGGAAACGCTCGAAGTGCGTGCCGAACATGAAGGGCCGCATGGCATTTGTGCTGATGTCGAAGCTGTATCGGCAGATGTACGCCAACACCGGCATCGCGACCGACAGTGCGCGCGTGTCCCGCGCGGAGAAGTGGGCGCGCTTACTGGCGCCGCCGACGCGTCGCCTGTTCACGGCGCCGCCAATGCCGGACTTACAGGTACCGAACTAGTTCGCGCTCGACGCCACGGAAGACACCGAGTCATACGACGAGACGAAGAAATCCCCGCCGGTGACTCGGCGATCGGAACCCGTGTGGGGGTGACCTTGAAGCAGATCCTCTGGCCTGTGTTCGCCATCCTCTCCCTTGGAGGCGCGCTGGTTTCTGCCGACAACTGGCCCGGGTTTCGCGGACCGGCCGGCAGCGGCGTCGCAGAAGGCGCCCCGGCCCCAGCCTCCTGGGATGTTCCCAACAACACGAATGTGAAGTGGCGCGTGCCGGTGCCAGGGCTGGCGCATTCCAGTCCCATCGTCTGGGGGCAGCAGGTCTGTACGGCCAGCGCCGTCTCGGACAAGCCCGCGCCGTTACGCGTCGGGCTGTACGGCGACATCGCCTCGGCAGCGGACAACGGCGAACATCGCTGGGTCGTCGTGTGTTACGACAAGAGCACCGGCAAACAGTTGTGGGAGCAGACCGCGCACACCGGCGTCCCGAAAGTGCCGCGTCACACGAAGGCGACGCATGCGAGTTCGACGCTGGCCACCAACGGCCGCTACATCGTCGCGTTCTTCGGTTCCGAAGGTCTCTACGCCTACGATATGCAGGGCAGGCTCGTCTGGAAGAAAGATTTTGGCCGGCTCGATTCCGGCTACTTCATGGCGCCTGATGCGCAGTGGGGCTTTGCCAGCTCGCCGGTCATACACGACAACCGCATCATCATCCAGGTCGATGTCCAGAAAGGGTCGTTCGTCGCCGCGCTGGCGCTGGCCACCGGCGAGCAGTTGTGGCGCACACCCCGCAATGAGGTGCCAACATGGAGCACCCCCGCCGTTCATGTGCACAACGGTCGCGGTCAGGTGATTGTCAACGGCTGGAAGCATATTGGCGGCTACGACCTCGAGACCGGCAACGAACTGTGGCGGATGGCCGGCGGCGGCGACATTCCCGTGCCCACGCCAATCATCGCCCACGATCTCATCCTCATCACCAATGCCCATGGCGGCAAATCACCGGTGTATGCGGTCAAGCCGTCGGCCAGCGGCGACATCACACTGAAGGACCACGAAACCGCCAACGCGCACATCGCGTGGAGCGCAGCACGGGATGGGGCGTACATGCAGACCCCGTTGGTGTACGGCGACCTGCTGTATGTCTGCAAGGACAACGGCGTGCTGTCGGTGTTCGACGCCAGGACGGGACAACGCCACTACCAAGCGCGTCTCGCGGATGGTCGAACAGGCTTTAGTGCGTCACCCGTCGCCTCCGCGGGACGCATCTATTTCACCAGCGAAGAAGGCGACGTGTATGTCGTGAAAGCGGGAACGGTCTTCGAGCAACTGGCGATCAATCCACTCGGCGAGGTGGCGATGGCCACGCCAGCCATCTCGGACGGAATGATGTTTTTTCGGACGCGCGGACACTTGATTGCGGTCCAGTAATGGGCGCCCAGTGACACCGCCCGGTGACAAGCGGTTCGTTCACGTAATTGGTGACGACCGCTGAGGCGTCAGTCGAAGCCTGATCAGCTCGAGTGGTCCCGAACCGGACGCGCGGCAGCGAGGATCGCCTGAATCAGTTCCTCGGGCATGTCACCCTTGGCTTCCTTTGCCGCCTCGCAGGCGGTCTTGCCGGCAGCAATCGTGAGCCGATACTGCTCGACATAGGTGCGGCAATTCCGGCAGCGCGAGAGGTGCAGCTCGAAGGTGGCCAGCACGTCGGCTGCCAGCTCTCCGGACACGTAGTCGGCGAGAAACTCGTCACATTCGCGGCACTTCACAGCTCACCTCGGCCGAAATGTGGCGCCAGCAACGTCCGTAACGCGGCTCGGGCGCGGTGCAGGCGAATCTTGACGGCGTTCGGAGTGGTTTCGAGCACGCGGGCGGTTTCCTCGGTGTCCAGTCCTTCGATGTCGCGCAGCAACAAAACGGTACGAAAACTTTCGGGTAGCTCGTCGATGCGGCGACGCACCAGCGCCTTGGTTTCCGTGCGCGACAGGGCCGTATCGGCCTGCTCACCCCACGTCGAGAATTTTTCCGCGTAGTGGCCGTCGGCGAGAAACGCGGGCAACAATGGCTCGATTGACTCTTCGGGTTTGCGCCTCCGTGTGCGTAGCTTCATCAACGCGCTGTTGACCACAATTCGGTGCAGCCACGTCGACAGGCGCGCCTCGCCCTGAAAGCGGGGCAGGCTGCGAAACGCATTGAGGAACGCGTCCTGAATGACGTCGCGGGCCTCTTCGTCATTGCCGACGATTCGCCGTGCGACCGCGAGCAGGCGGCCTGAATACGTCCGCACCAGCTCTTCGTATGCAGACCCGTACCCGGAGCGGAGGCGGGCCAGCAACTCGGTTTCGTCGAGAGAGAGGTCAGGGCGGTTCTCGCCCTGACCGCGATCGATGGTGTCCTGCAATTGCGGCTCTGCCCCTAATCCTTATTGAACACCAGTTTGCGCGTCGTTTCACCGCGCGGGGTCACGCGCGTGGTGATCACGGTCAGGACGCTGCCGGTGACGCTGTAAACCTCTTTCGACGTGATTTGCATGTCGCCTTGGGGCGTCGTCAGCGCCAGCGCGCTGTTCAACACCAGGTTGGCGCCGTCCCAGGTTGCCTTGGACGTGGCGTCGCCCATCCCCAACTTGTTGATGCTTTCGCTGCCATCGAGCTTGTAGACCGCCGTCTGCGCACCGTTGGCCAGCGTGCTCTCGATGGTGACGTCGCCGGCCGTCTGCTTGATGACGAGCCTGGTCGGGCTGCCGCCGCCCATCCGCCCGCCACGTCCACGAGCACCCCCGCCCCCGCCGCGGCCCCCGGGCGCGGGGTCACTTTTCGCTTCGTCGAACGTCCACGTTCCCGAAAAATCGGCCTTCGCCTGAGCCCCTGCGAGTACGGGCATGACCAGAGTCGCCGCCAGCGCCACGGTCAGAACTTTCTTGTGCATGGGTCCTCCTGAGGATGTCGAATAGTGTGCATACGCCGAACCGCGGGCCGCGATTTACCCCCGCACCGCCACGGCGGGAATGAGCGGCAAGTCGCGACGGTCGCCCTCGTAGAACACGTGCTCGAGAAACAAACCGGAAGCCGGCGCGGTCAACGTGGCGGGCGTGCCGGACGGCGCACGCAGGAATTCGTCGACTTGTGACACCGGCAGGCCGCCTTTGCCGATTTCCACGAGCACGCCGACCATACGCCGCACCATCTTCCACAGAAAGTGCGAACCCGCGACGCGAATCAGCACGAGATCGCCGGCCTCGACGACGGTGACGTCCTCGATGAGCACCGCCGTGGACTTGTCCTCCGGGTCGTCATCACTGAACGAGCGAAAATCGTGCATGCCGGAAAATCGCTGCGCCGCGTCCGCCATCAGCACCGCGTCGAGCGGCTCCTTCACCCACCACACGTAGGGCTTGGCAAATGCCGTTCGACGGCGCGCCACCTGATACAGATAGCTCCGTCCGACGGCGGCATGCCGCGCGTGAAACCGATGCGTCGCCTTCGTCGCCGACAGAAGGTTGATGTCCGGAGGCAGCGCGTCGTTGACGAGGCGTCGGAATTTTACCAACGGCATCGGCATGTGCGCTTCGAGATGGGCCACCTGCATCAGCGCATGAACGCCCGCGTCGGTGCGGCCGCTGCCTTGACACTCGAACGCGTCACTCTCGAGCGTCTCGGCAATCGCGTGTTCCAGATCGCCCTGCACCGTCCGCGCATTCTTCTGCTTTTGCCACCCGGAGTAGCGAGTGCCTGCGTATTCCAACGTCAGCCTGAAACGTGCCACAGCGTCATCATAGCGGACAGGCCTTCCGCACTCGGCTTCAGCACTCCTCGCATGGCATGCCGCAACGCTCGCAATGCCACTCGCACCCAGCGCTCGCACTACAATCGGCCTCATGACTCATCGTCC
>JACCSI010000284.1 GCA_013813075.1 Acidobacteriota bacterium
CCTGCAGATTTCCACTCGGCGGGCGGGTGGCCTCGGCCTTGAGGGTACGATGCATCCGCTCGTGCCGACCGTTCTGCTGGGGTGAGGCTGGGGCGATGAGCTCGGGCAGAATACCCAGGCGGATCCACCAGACCGACAGCGTCGACAGTCGTCCCAGCGCGGTGGTGGCAAAGGGGACGCCGTTGTCGGTGCGGATAATCTGGGGCAACCCGTACTCCTGAAAGAGTCGGAGAAAGACGGGCTTCGCGGTCGCGATCGCGGTCGAGAGCAGCCCCTGGCAGGCGAGTAAATACCGGCTGCAGCCATCCACGATGGTCAGCGGAGAGCCATACAGGCCGTCGCGGGTCTTGAACTGTCCTTTGAAGTCCGCCGTCCACGTGCCGTTGGGGGCGGTCATCGGCACCAACGGGTGCCCGGGATGGGGCGGCACGTGGCGTCGCCGCCGCGCGGTGACGAGGCCGGCGCGGTCACGCAGATCGCACACGGTGCTGCGGGCCGGAAGCGTCCCCGACGGATGGCGCGTGGCCACCACTTTCAGTAGCTTCTTGGCGCCCCAGGTCGGATGATGCCGTCGCACGTCGAGGAGCGCCGTGACGACCGCAGGGCCGATGGCGTGTGGACTCTGTCGCGGGCGCCGCGATCGATCCGCCAGGCCCGCCGGCCCACCGGTCTCATAGCGGTCGAGCCATTTGTAGGCGGTCTTGCGGCTGATGCCGTAGCGGCGGGCCAACCCCGCGAGGTCGAACACGTCACGCTGATAGTCCGCGATGAACTGCACGCGTTGATCCATGAGTAACGTCTCCCGCCACGGCATCGAGCACCTCGGCTCGAGTCTGGCTGAATGTGTTACCCATGTCGCTGGCCCCCCGCGTCAAGATAGTTGTCGCTTATTTGCCTTTACCAGCGGGGCGAGAAGGCGACGACGACGTGACCAGGCCATTCTCATTAGCGTACAAGCAGAAGATGCTCGACCGGCTGACCGGCAAGGATGCGATTAGCGCGCGGCAGCTGTCTCAGGAGACCGGTCTCCGCCAACAAACCCTTTCGCGGTGGCTGCAGCATGCGAGTAGCGTCTCGGTCATGCCGCCCAAACGACAGACGAGGGAATGGTCGATCGACGAGAAGGTTCGGGTCCTCGCCACAGCCGGGAAGCTGACGGGCGCTGAACTCACCGAGTTCCTCGAGCGCGAGGGACTGCGGCTGGCCGACTACGAGCAGTGGCGCCTCGCCTTGGCAGAAGAGGGCCGTGCCTCGCTCGTGACCACCAAGCGCATTCGTGTGCTCGAACGCGAGCTCGCGCGGAAAGAGAAGGCGCTTGCGGAGGCCGCGGCGCTGCTGGTGCTCAAAAAAAAAGTGAACAGGCTGTGGGGGGCCGAGGGCGACGTTACGGACGAGGAGAACGAATCGTGATCCTCGCGGCCCATGACGAGGCTCAGACGACAGGCGCGCGACTCCACGCCGCCTGTGGCGTCATTGGGATCTCTGGCCGAACGATTGAACGCTGGAGAGGCCAGTCGGGCGGAGACGATCGACGGTGCGGGCCGCGGCGCCGGCCACGTAATGCACTCACCGCAGCGGAAGAAGCGCACCTCGTCGCGGTCATGGCGAGTGCGCGATACGGTCACCTCTCGCCCAAGCAACTGGTCCCACGGCTCGCCGATGAGGGCACGTACCTCGCCTCAGAGTCCACACTATACCGCTTGCAGAAGCGCCTCGGCTTGGGCGCCCACCGTCGGCCGGTGCTACGCACTCATGTGACGCGTGGGGCGACGGCGCATCGGGCCACGCGATCGAACCAGCTGTGGAGCTGGGACATCACCTACCTGCCCACGGCGATCCGCGGTCGATTCCTGCGTCTGTATCTCGTCCTGGACGTCTGGAGCCGTCGCATTGTGGGCTGGAATGTGCACACGCACGAGGCGGCCACCCACGCGGCCGCCCTGATTCAGCGCATTTGCGCCGAGGGTGGGATCGATCCGAAAGGACTGGTGCTGCACTCAGACAACGGCAAGCCGATGCGGGGCAGCACGATGGTCGCCACGTTGCAGTGGCTTGGGATCGTCCCGTCGTTCAGTCGCCCGCATGTCTGTAACGACAACCCGTACTCTGAGGCGCTGTTCCGCACGCTCAAGCACACGCCGGTGTATCCGCGCCTACCCTTCGCTGACCTCGAGGCCGCACGTCGCTGGGTGGCCCGGTGAGGCGGGACCAGGCCGGGCGGTCACGGTGATCAGCGCCGACCACGGCACCCCGGGCGAGCCCCCTGCCGGCGGTCGGGTCTATCTTGAAGATCTCGTCTCGCAATTGAACAAGCGCTTCGATGCCGGCGCGGCCTTCATCAACTACTACAACGATGCCGCCAACAATCAGCTGCATCTCGATCCCGCGCGATTGCAGACGCTGGGCTTCTCCTTGAGAGATGTGGCGGCGTTCCTCGAAGGCCTCGAGGTATTCGAGGCTGCGTTTACCGAGGATGAAGTGCGCGCGGCACAGGCCAGGCCGCCCCGCCAGTGAACCGGCGGCGCTAGCGCGGGCCCGGCGCCAGGTTGGTGTAGAAGTACCGCGCGATCAGCTTGTAGACGTGGGCCGTGGTGCCGGTGCCCTCCGAAATGCTGTGGCTCCGGTTCGGGTAGATCATCGAATCGAACGGCTTGCCGAGCTCGATCAGCCGGTTGATCAACCGCTCGGTGCCCTGCACGTGCACGTTGTCGTCACCGGAGC
>JACCSI010000287.1 GCA_013813075.1 Acidobacteriota bacterium
GCGTACGTTCGCCGCGCGCAAAGGCGCGATCCAGCGCTTCCTCGACGCCGAGCCATGCGCCAAGCAGCAACCGCGTCTGCGTCCACGCAAATTGCCACGGAATCGCGCGTAACCCAGCGACGCTGGAGCCGCCCCCGCGGCGAGCCGGGCGGCTGCCGATGTTCAGCTCGCCAATTTCAGCTTCCGGAGTGGAGGCGTGGAAGTACTCGAGAAATCGCGGATCGTCATAGACAACGCCGCGATATGCCGGGCGCGCGTCAGCGTCAAGACGATCCATGCAGGCGCGCCATTCGGGACGCGGTGCGGGAACCGGTGTCAGCCAAGCTTCGAGGGTGCCGGTGGTATAGACCTCGAGCGTGCGCACCGCAATGTCGCGCAGACCGAGGAGCGCCTGCAGCATCTCGCCCTGCTCGGTGACGCGCAGTGTGCCATCGATGGATCCGGGTGGCTGCGACTGAATCGCCAGATGCGTCGGACCCCCGCCGCGTCCGACACTGCCGCCGCGGCCGTGAAACAACGTCACCCTGATGCCGTTGGCGGTGCACGAGCGGACGATCGATTCCTGCGCTTTGTAGAGATCCCATCCCGCACTGAGCCGCCCGACATCTTTGGCGGAATCGGAGTACCCGATCATCACTTCCTGTCGCCCGCGGATGCGCTCCCGGTACCAAGGAATCTGGAGCAGTGCGTCGAGTACCGCACCCGCGTTTGCCAGGTCGCGGGACGTTTCGAACAGCGGAACCGTCCGCAGCGGCGCGGCAACGCCCGCCTGCTTCTGCAGCCACTCGACAGCAAGGACATCGGATGCGGCACGCGTCATCGTGATGACGTACGCGCCGAGCGATCCCGCCGGCGCGCCCGCAATCATGTCGAAGGTGTCGAGCACCTCGCGCTCGGGCGGCTGCAAATCGACGGTGCGGGGAACGAGAGGTTGCGAGGCTGACAGCTCGCGGACGAGGAAATTCAGGCGTGTTGGTTCGTCCCAGTCCTCGTACGATCCGAGGCCCAGCGCTGACGTCATCGCCGCGAGCGTCGCGGTATGCCGTGCCGAATCCTGGCGCACATCGAGACGGGCGAGGGTCATGCCGAAGGCTGCCGCGCGTCGCAGAACATCCGTCAGCCGGCCGTTGGCAACGATCTCATGTCCTGTTTCCACCAGCGAGCGATGGCAACGCTGCAACGCCGCGATCAACTCGTCAGGCTCGACGAACACATCGCCATCCAACGCCACGTGTTGATCGGAGCGGAGCGAGTTCTCAACCCACACGCGCGTCGCCAGCATCCGATCACGGACGCCGCGCAGCAGCTGGCGGTACGGCTCGGGCGCATCGCCGGCGGCCGCGCGCAGCTCCGGCGTCGCGGTAGTCAGCGACAACTCGTCGCGCAGCGCGTCAAGGTCGCGCAGATACAGATCCGCAGCCACCCACCGTGCCAGGAGACACGCGCGTCGCGTCACGTCTGCGGTGACGTTGGGGTTGCCGTCGCGGTCGCCGCCAATCCACGAGCCAAAGCGAATCGGTGCGATGTCGAGCGGCAGGCCATGGGCGGTCGCGGCGCGCAGAGCCCGGTCCATGTTGCGGAAGTGGCGCGGCAGCGCGTCCCACAGACTCTGCTCGAAGATGACCAGGCCGCCCCGCACTTCGTCGAGCGGCGACGGCCGCTGCGACCGGATCTCCGAACTGGCCCACGCCGCCTCGATCTCGCGTTTCAGGCTGTCAACAAGCTCCTCGCGTTCGACGAGCGTCAAATCGGGCCGATCCTGCGCCGCCAGCGCCGTCGCAATGCGGTTGTATTTCTGGACCAGTGTCCGTCGTGCGATTTCGGTCGGGTGCGCCGTCAGGACCAGCTCAATCTGCAATGTGCAGACGGCCTCATGAAGCCGTTCGGCGCTGATGCCGCCGGCGAGCAGCCGCGCGAACCCGTCCTCGCACGAGCCGCGTTGGGGAGTGGCCTGGGGGTCCTGCTGGTAGGCCCGTCGCCGACGAATGCGGTGATGCTGTTCCGCGACGTTGGCGAGGTGGAGGAAGTGCGTGAAGGCGCGGGCAATCGGGAGCGCGTCGTCGATTGACATGCGGCCGAGCTCGTCGGCGAGTAAGCGGAAGTCTTGCTCGTGTCCGGCCCGTCCGCTTTTTGCCAGCGCACGGACCCGCTCGACCATGGCGAAGAGCTCGTCTCCTGCATGACGCTTCAAGACATCGCCGAGCAGCTCGCCGAGCAATCGCACGTCCTCGCGCAGCGGTTTGTGCAGGTCAAGTGGCATCGGTCCACCTTAGATCACTGCTGGGATTTTCAGTAACTGATGAGGTGTGCTCACACGGTTCATCCGAACGCTTACCCATTCCGCGTGGACCTCTGTCGCAGCAGACGCATCGCCACCAATGGACGGTTCGCTCAAGCGCTTGGCTGCGCGACAGCGTCAGCGCTGGCGGCGATGGTGTGAGCGACCGGTCTGTTCACACGCGGCTCCTTGCCGCGAAACAGCCGCTGCCACGCATCACGTCTAATTGCCCCAGCAACGGGCTGTCGTTCGCCGCGGTGGTGCGCATC
>JACCSI010000105.1 GCA_013813075.1 Acidobacteriota bacterium
TGCCGTGGCCGCGGCCGACGTCGACGCCGCCGTGGTCACGGACCTGGATCCCGACGCGCCGTCGCTGGACACCGACGGAGAACGCCTGCGAACGGTGCTCGTGAACCTGCTGACCAACGCGCGACAAGCGGTCATCGCCCGCAATGGCGGCGCCCCATCGCCAGAACTCGGGACGGTGACGCTGTCGACGACGCGCTTGTCGGAGCGGCGCATCGCGGTATCGGTCAGGGATCGGGGCGTTGGTATCTCGCGCGAGGACCTGCCGCGCATCTTCGACCCGTATTTCACGACCCGTCGCGCCGGGACCGGGCTCGGCCTGCCGATCGCGAAGAACATTATCGATGGCCTTGGCGGCACCATTACCGTCGCCAGCACGCCGCAGTCGGGCACCAACATTCGTCTCGAACTGGGCGACGCCCCCGCAGCGCGGACCTGACATGGCCGGCGGTAGCGTCCTTCTCGCCGACGACGAAGAGAAAATCCTCAAGACGCTCGGGCGCGCCTTGTCCGAGGACGGTCATGACGTTGTCACGACGCCGAGCGCAGTGGCCGCGCAACGGTTGCTGGCCGAGCGATCCTTCGATTTGCTCGTAATCGACTACCTCATGCCCCAACGCACCGGGCTGGAGGTCATCCGCGAGCTGGTGGCCACCACACCAGAGGGCGAACGGCCGGCCATCATCATGATGACGGCCTACGGCACGGTCGAGAGCGCGGTCGAGGCGATGAAGCTTGGCGCACGGGACTATCTGCAAAAGCCCTTCAACGTCGACGAATTGCTGGTCACGGTGCGGCGATTGCTCGAGGAGCAGCGCACGCGGACCGGCCTGCGTTACCTGCTCAGCGAGCGAGACGCCGATTTCAATAACTACGGTCTGGTCGGCCGCAGTCGGGCCGTCATGGACGTCCTCAAACGCGCCGAGCTCGTCGCCGCGTCACGCAGCACCGTGCTGATCACGGGCGAAACCGGGACCGGCAAGGAGCTCGTGGCGCGCGCCATCCATGCGCGCAGCGGGCAGCGCGACATGCCGATGATCAAGGTCAATTGCGCCGCCATTCCCGACACCCTGCTCGAGTCCGAATTGTTCGGGCACGTGCGCGGGGCCTTCACCGGCGCCAGCTTTACCAAGAAGGGCCGCTTCGCGCTGGCGGATGGCGGCACGATCTTTCTCGACGAGATTGGCACCATCAGCATGGCGGTGCAGGCGAAGTTACTGCGCGTGCTGCAGGACCGCGAGTTCGAGCCGCTCGGCGCCGAGCGCACGCAGAAGGTTGACGTGCGCGTCATCGCCGCGACCAGCCGCGATTTGCGCCAAATGGTTGCAGCCGAGAAATTTCAGGAAGATCTTTATTACCGTCTCAATGTCATCCCGATCGTCCTGCCGGCCCTGCGCGAGCGTCGCGAAGACATCCCGATGCTGGTCGATCATTTCCTGCGCCGCTTCGCGCGTGACAGCGGGAAGCGGATTGAGGACGTCGAGCAGAGCCTGATGGCGGAACTCGAACGCTACGACTGGCCGGGTAACGTGCGCGAGTTGGAAAATACGATTGAGCGAGCGGTCGTGCTGGCGACCGGTCCACATCTGACGCGCGAGACGCTGTGGTTGATGGGCGCCCCGTCCGCGCCGGCGTCCGGCCTGCCGACCATGCGGCTGCATGCCAACCTCGAGTGGGCGGAGCGCGAGACCATTCGCCGCGCGCTCTAGCAGGCTGCCGGGGTGAAGAAAGATGCCGCGGAATTGATGGGCATCAGCCAACGCGCGTTGAGCCACTATTTGCTGAAGTATCGATTCGACAGCTGATCCGGCCGCCTGCCGGGTGGCGGCGGGCGGCCGCCCCCTGCCAGAACCTCCGTCCCGACCGGCGACCCCCGTCCGTCTGCAATCCTCATCCCCCTATTACTCAAATCTCCTCCCCTTACGGTTCTCGTAAGTGGTTACTCCACGCGTAATTGACAGAACGATAGAACGTGGGGGGTTACGGACAAATTCACATAAACACGCGAATCGACAAGTC
>JACCSI010000304.1 GCA_013813075.1 Acidobacteriota bacterium
CCGCCATGACTTTGCCGACCAGGCGCTCGAGGGACGACTGGTCGAGCCGCAGCGCCTCCATCAACGAGTTCATCACGCGCACGACATCGTACTTGGCGTAATTCAACGTCTTGCCCGGTACGGCCAGCGGGTCGTCGAGCATGTGGCGGGCTTTGAGCTTGGCGAAGCGCAAAGGATCACGAAGGACCTCCGCGAGGTCGTTCTGCATCAGCAGCGTCTCGTACTCGTTGACCGTCAACCCCACATTGCGTTCAGTCGGGTCGACGATGAGATCGACGCGCCCATGTTCGACGCCGCCTTGCGACAGCAGTTGATTGACCGCGTCGAGCACGCCGAGCCGTGGGTCGGCGAGGTTGATTGAATCAACCGGATGCCTGGAGACGGGGATCCGCAGCGACGCGCGCGCAATCACACGCTCCTCGTCATAGGCGACAATTTTCGTCGTGCGCTGACGCTTGATGGCGTCGGTCATGCCATCGAGCTCGATGAAGTACACCGGCGCCTCGGGGCTGGTCCGATAGGTCACCACGTTGCGCATGCCGGAACCGATATAGGTCAGGTGCGAGTCGGCGTTTCGCGGCTCGACCACTTTCTGTGCGTCGCTCAGCTCCGACCGAAGCTCCATGCGGTCGTGATGATATTCGCCACCCTGCGGGAAGAGCGCGTGGAATGCGCGGAAGAACTGCGACAGCAGGTCCTGGCGGTGGTGCATGCGCGCGGAGAGACTTTGCTCGAGGTAACCGGCGGTCGTATGAAACGAGCAATACAGCGCCCGCTGGTGACGCCGCAACACATCGCCGGCTTCGGCCGCAATGCGTCTGTTCACATCAATGGCTTCGAAGCGGCGCTGCGGCGCCAGAGTCAACTTCAAGTCGGTGGGCCGGTGCGACATCATGCGCTCGTTGAACCCTGCAGCTGCGAAACCAGGGCGCCCTCGCTGTCTGCCGCCGTGACGCCCTGCAACTCGCCGACCACGCGGCCGCGCACCGCAAGAATGCGGTCGAGGACCTCTCCGACGACGCTGTCGGGCGTCGAGGCTCCGGCGGTGATGCCAATCGAGATGGGACCGCCACCGAGCCAATGCGCGGTCCTATCGTCGGCGGCCGCACCGACGCGCCGGTGACGGATCGACGTGTCGTCAATACATCCCGGGCTATCGATGTAGTACGTCGCCACACGAGCCGCGCACATGCGCGCCAGGGCCTGCGTGTTGCTGCTGTTGTAGCCGCCGATGACGACCATCGCGTCGAGGCCGCCGGCATCGAGCATGTCGCGTACGGCATCCTGGCGTTCCTGGGTGGCCGAGCAGATGGTATCGAAGGCGCGGAAGCGGTCGTCCAGCGCCGCCGCACCGTATCGATCCAACACCGCTTGACGAAGCATCTCCTGGATATGCAGGGTCTCGCTCATCAGCATAGTGGTCTGATTGGCCAGACCAATGCGTTGCAGATGGCGATCCGGATCAAAGCCCGGGCTGACCGCGCCGTCGATAAAGCGCGCGCGCAGTTCAGACGCCGCGCGGCTGCCACGCACGAAGTCGCACACCAGCTGGGCTTCCGTCTCGTCACGAACGCACAAATACTGCCCGCCCTCATGGGTGAGCGCCTGCGACGCCGTCGCACGGGTCTCCTCGTGGTAATGCTTGCCGTGGATGACGACGGTGTAGCCGTCCCTCGCACAGTAATGCACTTTCTTCCACACGTTCAGCACGCTGCCGCAGGTCGTGTCGACGAGGACGCAGCCTCTCGTCGTCAGAAACTTCATTTCCGGTACGGTGACGCCAAACGCTGGGAGCACGACGACGTCGCCCTGCTGCACGTCGGCGTAGCGCACGAGGGGATCGGTGGCTTCCGGCAGAATGCGGATGCCAAGGTCCTGTAACCGGGCGTTGACGTCCGGATTGTGGATGATTTCGCCCGACAAAAAAATCGTCCGGTCCGGAAAGCGCTCGCGCGCTTGATAGGCGTAATCGACGGCGCGATCAACGCCGTAACAGAAACCGAATTCCCGCGCCAGTTTGATGCGCAAGTCCCCGGCACGAGCCTCGAAATTAAGCTCCTTCAGCCGATCGACGCTGGAGCTTCTGTAGGTTCGCAGCAACACAGGCAACACGGCCTGTTTGAGTCCGAACCCTCGCTGGAAATAATTATCGGGCACCGCTCCCTACAGAATAGCCGAGGTTCTCGGTCTGCTAGCGGGTTCTTTGGTCGGACGGCGTGGTCGACTGGCGTTCGCATAACCGCCTCCCGAAGAGCTGTTCTGAGCACTCGCGTGTGGCGCGTTGACGCACCCCGGGCGTCGTGCACGTCTGGTCGCAGCCACTGAAGGAGTTTCGAGCCCAAGGGGAATACGGGAAAGCGGGACCCGCGAAGCAAAGCGCGTCGCCCTTGACCAGGGACGACGCGCTCAGAGGGTGGAGTGGCGTCGGCGTCTTACTTCTTGAGGTGCTTGCCGACGAGCTTAGTCATCTCGAACATGTTGACGGTACTCTTGCCGCCGAACACGGTCTTGAGCGCAGCGTCGGCCTTGATCATCCGTTTGTTCTTCGGGTCCTGCAGGTCGTTCTTCTTGATGTAGGCCCAAAGCTTCTTCGTCACTTCCGTGCGCGGCAGCGGTTTCTCGCCGACGATCTCCGCCAGCGCGGGGCTTGGCGTCACAGGCGCCATGAATGCCGCATTCGCCGTGCGAACACCCTTCTTTGCGCTCTTTGCCTTCGTCGCCGTCTTCGCGGTCTTCGCGGACTTTGCCGTCGTCGCGGACTTTGCAGTCGTCGCGGTCTTGGCCTTCTTTGCCTTAGCCATCTGTTCTCCTATGAACGCGCTCTAGGCGCTGGCCGTCGGTTGCTCAAACGGCACAGAGAGAAGATACACCCAAACAGCGCGACACTCGCGTGCTTTTCGCGCTCTTCCCACTCTGTACGACCCTCTTTCCCTCGGGGAGGACCACATGGCTGCAGGAACCGCTCGGATTGAGCTCGTTCGATTCAAACGCTCAACATCCGACCACACCGCGTGCGCCGCGACCGCGGTTTTACCCCGCGCCGCGCCGCGAACCGTCGAGGGTTGACTCCGCCCGCTCCTACGGTGTTTTGCGCTTCGTGAGGTATGCGGCACGCAGCGCGTCGATGACGCGTTCGTCGACCAGACCCACCGGGTTGCCCTGATAGTTGAGGCCTTTGTCGGCGCGGAACTTGTCGACAGACGCCATGGCTTCGTCGTCGTAGACCGCGTATTCCCGCTGATACTCCTGCGCGATGCGACGGGATTCCGCCTGCAGCTTGTCGGCGGCCGCCGGGTCGGACTTACGCAGTTCCGCGAGTCTCTGGTTGTTGTTGCCGCCCTGCGGTGCCTCGGGAAATGCCGCAAGTGCCGGACGCCAGTAGCCGAGCGCGTGCAGCATCCGCTTCAAATCGACGACATCGGTGCCCTCGACGCGGGAGAACTGGCGATACCCCAACACGCGTCCCGTGGTCAGGTAGATGCGCTTCATTTCGGCGACCGGTTCGACGTGCTCGCCGACGTCGATCGCGAGGGCGATGTTGTCGCCGCCGCGGCCGGGGGTATTGGGGTCGGCCACTTTAATGGCGGCCGATTGGAGGTTGCCCCATCGCCGGTCGCCGCCCTTCGATTGGCCGGCAGCCATGGCGAGAATCATCCGGTGGGCGAGCGGCATGCCTGTGCCTTCTGTTGATTCGAACTCGGCGGCCACGGCTTCTACCACCTCCGGACCGACCATGATGTTCGCCTGTACGGTGTAGTTCTCGCCCTGACGGCTGCCCGCCCAGTTGCCGTTGTTCTTGCCGGTGTGGGCCGCAGCGCGCCCCTTCATATCGATGAGGCCAACCTGGCGGGACTCGCGCTGCTGATCGTCCGCCAGCAACTGCTGTAATACGGCCTGCGGCTCGACGCCTTTCGCGATCAGATCGAGTCCGCGTGGCCCGTACTCGACCATCGTTGATGCCTGGGTGCAGACGGCGCCCACAGCAGCACGGACGTGCGGCACGGCGCGTCCGACAAACGGCACGCGCGTGGTGACGGCCGCGCCAGACTGGCCGGTGGCGGGATCGACCGCGCAGAGCGAAAACGTGGAGTACTGGGGCAGCCCCTCGTCATTGATGACGACGCCGTCCGACGCGCGTCGTGGCTCCTGCCCAGACGCGTACGATGGCAGGACAAGGCCGGCGCAAAGGGTGACAACGGCACAGAACTGACGACCCATGATTCCTCCTGAAGGCTCACTCTAACGAGATTGGCGCCATGCAATCGCTTTCGCCGGCGCGAAGCGGCAACCAGCTGTTGAACGCCGCGTCGGAAGCTGCAACAAACAGCACTGGCGCCAGCGCCGACGGATTGTAGGCCGTATCGGGCGTGATGAGCGCGCTGAGACGCTCGCGAAACGCCGTGAACACCGGCGCGTCAAACAGCACGGCATAGAGCTGGCGAGTCACCCCCGGGGCGCTATCGCGCTTCAGCATCATGCACCGTGGCGCGAAGCCGCCCGCTTCGAGTCCGGACTCGCGCGCCGCTGCTGCGAGGGCCTCTGCGGTCGTGGTGCCCGCAAAGGCGGATTCATATTCCTCACGCAGCACCAGCGGAACCAGCGGAATGCTCGGACCGTTCATCGACTCGGCGGCACGCTGGAACAGTTGCCGGAAGAGTCCTGCCGTGATCTCTCTCGGCGGCCGCAGCGACAGCACCGGCGCTGACGGCGTCGACGCCGACTCGGTCGTCACTTTCCATCCACTCAAGTGACTGCGCTGCATCGTGTAAGGCGCGGACCGCGTATCCTGCGCAGATTGGTAGAACAGGTAACCCATGACGCACAAGGCAGACACGATTACGAGAGGTTTGACAATCCGCTTCATTACCGTCCTAATGGGCGACCGCCCTGGCGACGACGCGTATGCCGCCGAGTTTTCCTGCCACATAAAGGCCGACGAACGCGGTATACATCCGGTCCCACTTCTCGAAGTGCGCGAGGCCGAATCGGTCGATCGTCGTGTCCTTCAACGAGCGATACATTTCCAGGCGGCCAACCAGGATGTCTTTCCACGCGGGGGACAGATCATCGTGGCGCTGCACGGCGAAGCCGTTGGGCTCCAGCGAATCGAGGTAGTGCCCCGCCGTCACGATCGACGGAAATTGCATCTCGTCGGCCATCTGCGCCGACTCATCCCCAGTGAGCGGCGCAATCGAGACGATGTCGGTGAAGGCGAGGATTCCGCCAGGCTTGATCACACGCCGGCATTCGCGCAGCAGCGTGGCCTTATCGTGGATGTGAACCCACGCCTCCTGACCATACACGCGGTCGAACCTGGCGTCGGGCAGTGGCATGTCGGTCGCATCGCCCTGCACGAAATCCACGAGGCGTGACAACTCCACGCGTTCGGTCAGGCGTCTGGCGGAATCGACCCGGCTTTGTGTCAGGTCGAGCCCGGTCACCTTGCAGCCGATTTTGTACGCTAGCCATCGTGCCGGCCCCCCCAGGCCGCAACACACATCAAGCACGACCTGACCGCGACGAATGTCCCCGGCGGCAGCGAGCCGCTCGGTCGCGTCGTAGCCGCCGTAATGGTCCTGATCGAAATCCTTCAACTCGTTTTCGGTGAGCGCGTCGAGGTCGGCCCCCCTGGCCGCGACCTTGCTCAGGATCTCGTGCTCGTTAATCGGGTGCGTATCGTAATAGCGGGTCACCGCCGCCGCATGCCGTTCGCCATTCATGGCCGCGCCTCGACGTTGATGTAGTACAAATCCGTGGCGACTTCAAACTGCGCTCTCGCCAAGGTGTTTGGCATCACGCGCCAGTTCGTCGTTGGCGAGATCGTCTGCCAGCTGGCGCGCGCGCCCACCCGAATCGGCATCATGAACTCCCGTTCGTCGGTTTTCCACCGGTACGCGACGGAGTCTTCGTTGTCGTTGAACGCGAGTTCGAGCGTGGGAATGCTGGCGCGCCGCAGGTACTGATTGAAGACCGCCGTCAAGTCCATGCCGAGACGGGTGTTCATGAATCGCACGACGTCCTCGGTCATGATGTTCTGATACTTGAACTGCTGGTACAACTCGCGAACGGCCGCCCACCATTTGGCGTCGTCGTTGACGACATTGCGCAGCGTGTGAAGGAACAGGGCCCCCTTGAAATACTGATCGGCGGGCGGGGTGCGGTGGATGCCGCGCTGGGTGATGACGGGCTCGGTGTTTTTTACTTTTTCCTTCAGACCGTTGGTGTACCTGAGGGCGTCGTCGTAGCCAAAGAGCTTCTCGACATAGATCGCTTCGAGGTATGTCGCCCATCCCTCCTGGATCCACATGTCTGAAACATCCGCCGCCGACACCGCGTTGCCGAACCATTCGTGCGCGCTCTCGTGAATGATGATGAAATCGAACTTCAGGCTGACACCGACGCCCGTCCAGTCGCGTTCCAGATAGCCATTGGCCCACCGGTTGCCGTAGGTGACGGCGCTCTGATGCTCCATGCCCGAGTACGGCACTTCGATCAACTTGTAGCCATCCTTGACGAAGGGATACTCCCCGAATACTTTTTCGTAGACCTCGATCATCGGCTTGGCCTGGGCGAACTGCACTTTCGCTTTCGCAAGGCTGCCAGGCAGCACGAAGTAGTCGAGCGGCAGGTCGCCGAGCGTCTCGGAGAAGTGCACGTACGCGCCGATGTTGAGCGACACGTTGTAGGAGTTGATCGGGTAGTGCACGCGCCAGTCCCAGCGCGTGTAGCCGTCGCCGATGTCGGTCTTGCCCAGGAACTTCCCGTTCGACACGTCCATCAGGCCGTTCGGGACGGCCACGCGGATGTCCATGCC
>JACCSI010000346.1 GCA_013813075.1 Acidobacteriota bacterium
GCTGTGGGCCTTGAGTCGGTCCGCCGCCGCCGCCACCTCCGCCGCCGGTGGCCTCGTTGACGAACGTCAACGTCACATCGACTTCGGTGTTCTTCGGGAAGTTCCTGGTGTTAGGCAGGTAAAACGCGCTACGCGTGCGATCGACACGATAGTTGCCGGGCCGGAGCGAACCACCCGCGCCGTTGATATCGCGCAAAAAGAAGTCCGTTGCATTGACGAGCACCCGGCCGCCGGATTCCGCCTGGACGTCGAAGCCCCAGAGAATCGACTTGGCGAACGAGTCCTCGACCGACTTGCGTTCAAGCGGGTTCTTGCTGCTCGAGCGGAAGTTCTGATTGCTCTGCACGAGCATGACGCGGGGGCCGACGCGCTGGAACTGGACGATTCGCCCAGCGCCGCCGCGGCCGCGATCGAGGCCGATATCGTTCGACCCGAGGCCCGCGGACAGTCCGGTCGAGAACAGAAAGTCCTGATCGAGTCGCGCAATCTCCAGGTAAAGCGAGCCGCTGCGCTCGTCCCAGTGGAGCGGAAAGTAGCCGTCCATCTTCTTCATTCCACTGGTGCGGTCGTCGATAGACGGGATGGCCGCGGGGCGCGGTTGTTGCGCCGCCAGCGGCATGGTAAAGGTCGCAGCGATCATCAGGCTGATGAGCGCGGTCTTTCGTGTGGTCATTCCAAGGATTCCTCGCGCGGCGATTGTACTCAAGCCGTGCTTGGAATCTCCAGCGAACGCCTGCCGGCTCGATCGTGTCGCAGACATTTGCGCCTGGACCCCGAACGTCGAGCTCCAGACGCCCGGCGGATTTGATGCCGTAGCGGTCTCGTGAACCCGCTACCGCTGCTGGCTCGTCGTGGTCGACGCACGCGCCCCAGTGGGGCCGTTGAGTAGAGCGTTGAATACCAACTTGAACGTGCCGTGCGTCTGGTCACGATGCTGCGGTCGGAAACCAAACAGGACGACCTTGCCGGCGCCGTACTTCACGGTCACCGCGCCGGCTTTCTTGGCGATGACCTGCTCACCGAGCAGCCATCCGCTCTGCAGGATGTCGCGGTCGACGTAGGTCGAAATGACCTCCACGTCCTGGCTGCGGTCCGTCGAGGTCACTTCATAGACCTGGCCGCCCGCCATGAAGAGCGCCAGCCCTTCAGCCGGCATGCCGTACGCGATTGGGTTGCTGGTGTCGAACCGCACGCGCAGCGTCGAGCCGGGCGACCAGAACTCCTTCGACGCCAGTCCCGCGACGACATTGCGCAGCGGCAGAGTGAAGCGTTGAATCGCCAGGTCGCCGGCCTGGCCGAACGTGACCAGCGTGCCGCCCTTTTGCACGAACGCCTCGAGCGCCTTGAGGCCATCAGCGCCGAAACCGCTGCGGTACTCTGCCGGCGTGTTGTCCGGCGGGGCATTGGCGGGACGATCGCCGGTCATGGCCGCCACCGAATCGGCCGGCAAGACGATGACGTCGAATTTGGCATCGAGGCCACCAGCCTTGATTTCTGCGTCCATGAGCGACTTGAAGGGCACGCTGAACTGCTCGAACATCAGGCGGGTCCAGCCTTCGTCCATGTTGCCACCGCCGTAGCGCTGGAACATCGCGATGCGCGGCTTGCGGACTTCGTAGGCGTCCGGAGGCGTCGCAGCGGCCGCCGTAAACTCGACACCAGTCTGCTTCGCGACGTCGGCGAGGACTGCGGCACTTCCAGAGACGATGAAATCGCCCGGCGTGAAACCGGCGCCGCCCGGCACGCGTCGAACGGCGACTCCCTTATCGAGCAAGAGATGCACGGCCCGGTGGCTGTCATTCAGCTTCGCACTCAACACATAGCCGTTCGGCGCGCTCGCGGCAACGCTGGCGGTCATGGGCACGTGTGCAGTCAACTTCACCAGTTCAGCGGTGATCTTCTCGCTGACCGGGTCGCTGCGCACGCCCATGAACTCTCCAAACGTGTCCGTCGACATGTCGTACGGCCGAATCGGATCGCCTTTGAGGTCCCGGGTGTAGGTGTTGTCGGGATAGAACGTTCTCCCGAGCATCCATCGCACCAGCCCCTGTTTCGGTTGTGCCGTCGTCACCACGAACGACCCAGGTCCATAGACGCGACCGTCTGCAAAGAACTGCGCCTTCGCCTGGTGGACCTCGACGCCGGAGTTGAGCAGCATGTTGACCAGTTTCTTGACGGTGAGCGGGTCGTGCTGATTGGCGGCGATGGCGTACGCCTTGACCGCTGCGGTGGCGCCACGTTCCGTCTGTCGTGTGCCTTTCAGGTACATGTTCCACAGCAC